>NZ_JBJHAF010000007.1:0-223962 GCF_054050855.1 Blastococcus sp. SYSU DS0539
GGGAGGGCGGTGCGGACGCCCGCCCTCCCGCGGGGCTCAGAACTGGAAGCTGTCGAAGTCGGCCTCGAGCTCGGTCTTCCCGTCGCCCGTCGTCTCCGGGGTGACCTCCTCGACCTGGTCGACGGCCTCCTGCGCACCCTCGCCGATGTCACCGATCCACTGGTCGGGGATCGAGGCGAACAGCTCGTTCATCTTCGCCACGTCGGCCTCCGGCCACTCGAAGGTCTCGAACCCCTCGTCGACCAGCCGGGCGAGCTCCGTCTTCGCTTCCTCCAGGGTCGCGTCGGTCGCGCCGATGCTCCCCTGCCGTCCGCACTCGTAGACGGCCTGCTGCTGCTCCTCGCTCAGGCCGTCCCAGAACGACTGGCTCATGTAGGCGTTGAGCGACGTCGACGGCATGTCCAGGTTCGTCGTGCCGTAGTTGAGCAGCGTCTCGATGCCGGTGCTGCCGAAGGACGGGTAGTGGAACAGGTTGCCGTTGACCACGCCGCGGTCCAGCGCCTCGAACTGCTCGGAGCTCGGCATCTTCACCGGGTTCATGCCGAGCAGCCGCAGCTGCTCGGCCTGGATGTCGGTGCCCACGCGGGGCTGCAGGCCCTGGGCCGACGCCAGGTCGGGCAGCGGCCGGTCGGTCGAGGAGAGCTCGTAGTCGGCGACGGTCGTGACGATGATCGGGACGACGCCCACCGCCTTGTACTCGTCGACCAGCGGCCCTTCCTGGTGGGCGGCCAGCCAGCGGGCTTCCACGTTCTGGTCGGGCTTGAGCCCCAGCGGCAGGTCCCAGGCCGGCGAGTAGCGCAGCTCCGGGTGGTAGGGCGGCGCGGTGAAGGCCATGTCGGCGATGCCGCTGTCGAGCATGGTGAGCGAGTCGCCGACCTTGCCCAGCTGCTCGCTGGGGTACAGCTCGGCGGTCAG
The DNA here is from genome assembly GCF_054050855.1 of Blastococcus sp. SYSU DS0539. NCBI lineage: Bacteria > Bacillati > Actinomycetota > Actinomycetes > Geodermatophilales > Geodermatophilaceae > Blastococcus > Blastococcus sp. SYSU DS0539. The sequence continues at coordinate 916 of NZ_JBJHAF010000007.1, forward strand.
CTGGCCGTCGGACTCCTCGGCGACGCACTCCTGGAAGAGGAGCGCTCCGCCGGTGTAGTGGATGTTCTGGTCGGAGGCGTACCAGGCGACCTTGATCGTCTGGGCGTCCCCGCCGCCCGCACCGCCGCCGCCACCACCACCAGCGGAGGTCTGGCCGGCACCGCACGCGGTGAGGGACAGCGCTGCGGTCGCGGCGACGGAAGCGAGCAGAACGGGACGGCGGAGACGCCGGGGACTACGCGGCACAGGGGTGTCCTTTCGGTAGCCCGGCCCCGGGAAGGGCCGGATGTGGTGCGGTGGGCGTACGGCCGGGGCGGCCGATCACATGAGGCCGGCGACCTCCGGCAGGTAGGTGACGACGTCGGGGAAGGCGATGAGGACGGCGATGACCACGGCCTCGGCGACGAGGAAGACGCTGGCCCCGCGGAACGCGTCGCCGACCCGCTTGCCCGGCACGGCCCCGGCGGCGATGAAGCAGTTGATGCCGACCGGCGGGGTCAGCAGCCCGACCTCGACCATCTTGGTGACGATGACGCCGAACCAGACGGCGCTGTAGCCCAGGCCGAGGATCACCGGCATCACGATCGGCAGGGTGAGCACGAGGATCTCCACCTGGCTCAGGAAGCAGCCGAGGACCAGGTACATCGCCAGGATGATCAGCAGGACGACGATGGCCGGGAGATCCAGGCCGAGCATGAAGTCGCCGAACGCGCGGGTGACGCCGGTGACGGTCAGGAAGTAGCCGGTGAAGTTCGCGCCGATGACCAGCAGGATGATCATCGTCGTCGTCTTGACCGTCGCGTTCAGGGACGCCGACAGGGCCCCCAGCGTGAACCGGTTGTCGCGGTCGGCCTCGTTCTTGCGGTTCAGCCAGGTCAGGCCCAACCAGACGAGGAGGGTCGCGGTCGCGCCCATGCCGGCTGCCTCGGTCGACGTGGTGAGCCCGCCGTAGATCGAGCCGATGACGACCACGACGATGATGAGGAACGGCCACACCGGCGCCAGGGAGGCCCGCTTCTCCTTCCACGTGTAGCGCGGCTGCTCGCCCTGCGGGAAGTCCTGCGGGCTCTTCTTGACCCAGCCGAGGATCACGGCGCCGTACGCGGTGGCGGTGATCAGACCCGGGATGAGCCCGGCCAGCAGGAGCGCGCCGATCGAGGTCTCGGTCAGCACGCCGAAGAGGATCAGCGGGATGCTCGGCGGGATCATGATCGCCAAGGTCCCGGCCGAGGCGACGGCGCCCAGCGCGAGCCGGTCGGAGTAGCCCCGCTCCGTCATCTGCGGGACCGCCAGCCGCGCCACCGCACCGGTGGCGCCGATGCTGGAGCCGGAGAGCGCGCCCATCATGGCGCTCGCCACCACCACCGCGTAGGCGAGACCACCGCGGACCCCGGAGAGGAACCGGTCGGCGAGCACGAACAGCCGGCCGATGATCCCGCCGTGCGTGGCGAACTCCGCCATCAGCAGGAACAACGGGATGGTCGTGAGCGTGTACGAGGCCGCCGTGCGGTACGGGGTGCTCTCGAGGAAGCCGATCGTCGGGTCCACGTTCACGAACATGAGCAGGCCGAGCAGGCCGGTCACGCCGAGCGCGTAGGCGATTTCCACCCCGAGGAACAGCAGGATGAAGAACAGCACGATGGGGAGCGCCACGAGCAGGAAGGTCACGACGTCCCTCTTCGGTCGGGTGGTGCGGGCAGGCGGAATGAGGGCTGCGGCGTCCGCAGGAGCGGAGGCCGGAGCCGGGAGGAGGAGCGGGGAGGCGCCGGTGGCGCTCAGGGTTCGGTCGAGGCCGCCACGGCGTTCGGGTCGTCACCCACGGCGTGCGTGCGCGGGTTGAGCAGGAAGCTGACGAGGATGAGACAGGACAGCAGGGTGGTCAGCGAGACCATCCCGTAGGCCAGGGCCGGTGGGACCGCCCAGGACTGGCCGCCGGGCTCACCGATGCGCTCGATCGCCTGGATGCCGTTGGTGATGGCGATGGGCAGGAGGAAGGCGATCCCGGCCACCCAGGCGAGCATCCGGATGCCGACCTGCACGGTCCGCGGGAGCTTCTCCGCGAACGACGTGACCCGCACGTGGCCGTGGTGCAGGGTGGTGTGCAGCAAGCCCAGGAAGACGACGGCGGGCATGGCCAGCTCGGTGAGGAACGTCAGCACCCAGCCGGGCGAGGAGTCGGTGAGCACCCGGCCGACCGCGTTGCCGGCCATCACGAACATCATCGCGAGGAGCGCGATCCCCGCGAGCGGCTGGAACACCCGTCGCGTCAGTGTGTCGAACATCCCGCCACCCACCTCTCATCGGTCGTGATCACTCCACCACCCGGCCCCGGGCGGGGACAAAGACGCTCCGTCGAAGTGACCTATAGCCGTGGCCTATGTCACGGCGCGGTCGCGCTCCGCACGGCGGGGCCGGTCGGTCAGCCGGCCAGGATGTTGACCTCGGGGTCGAGCCGCACGTCCACGAGGAACGGGCCGTCCAGCGCCGGCACGATCCCGGCCAGCGCCTCCAGGTCGGCGAGGGTGCGCACCGTGCAGCCGTCGCCGCCCATCGCCCGCGCCATCGTGACCAGGTCGGGCCACGCGTTCAGCGAGTAGCCGGGGTCGGCACCGAAGTGGATGAGCTTGTAGTGCTCGGCGCCGTAGGCCCCGTCGTCGAGCACCACGACCAGCAGCGGCAGGCGCTCGCGCACTGCGGTCGTGAACTCCGCCATGCTCATCACGAACCCGCCGTCGCCAAGGGCGGCCACCGTCAGCACCGAGGGCCGGGCCAAGCTTGCCCCGATGGCCCCGGCGAGCCCGAGGCCGATCGAGCCGAACGCCCCCATCGACAGGAAGGAACCGCCCCCGGCGACGGCGACGTGCGGCCAGACGCCGACGACGTAGCGCCCGATGTCGCTGACCAGCTGCCGCTCCGCGGGGAGCAGCTGGTCGAGCCGGATCATGGCGGTCCGCACGTCGACGGTGTCCCCGGCGGTCCGGTCCCGGTAGTCGCGCCTCGGGTCGTGCTCCCGGAGCGCCCGGCGGACGCCCGTGAGCCATCCGGCGGCCGGCCGGTGCCCGGCCTCCTCGAGCAGCGCCGCCATGGCCTCGGCGGCGCGGCGGGCGTCCCCGGCCACCGGGTGGTCGACCGGGGTGTAGGAGCCGAAGGCGGCCGGGTCCTCGTCCACCTGGACGATCCGCTTGCCGCGCGTGATCGACCCGTGCGCCGAGGTGTAGCTGTTCAGGCTCGCCCCGAAGGCCACCACGCAGTCGGCCTCGCCGATGGCCGCGGCGGCGACGCCGTGCGACAGGTTGCCGAAGATGCCGAGGTCGCCGGGGTCGCCACGGAAGAGGTCCTTGGCCAGCACGGTGGTGGCCAGCGGCGCGGCGAGCAGGTCGGCCAGCCGCACGAGCGCGTCCCGCGCTCCGGAGGTGACGGCCCCGCGGCCGGCCAGGACGACGGGGCGCCGGGCGCCCGCGACCGCGGCGACGGCCGCCTCGAGCGCCTCCCCGTCCGGGGCGCCGGGCGCCGCCGGCACCGGCCGCCGGACCGGCGGCTGCTCCCCCGCCTCGGCGCGGACCAGGGCGATCGGCAGGTCCAGGACGATCGGCCGCCGTTCGGCGACCACCCGCTGGAGGGCCCGGTCGAGGTCGCGGACGAGGTTGCCCGCGCCGCTCACCCGCTCGTACCCGGCGCCGACCGACTGCGCGACGGTGGAGATGTCCAGCCGCTGGAAGTGGGTCGGCTCCGGCGGGGTGTCCCCGGTGATGAGGAGGACCTGGCTGCGGGCCCGCACGGCCTCGGTCAGCGAGGTGAGGGTGTTGGTGAACGCCGGCCCGTGGGTCACCGAGGCGACGCCGACCCGGCCCGTGGCCCGGGACCAGCTGTCGGCCATGCCCACCGAGCTGTTCTCGTGGACCACGGGGACGAACCGGCCGCCGCGGTCCCGGTAGCTCGCGAGGTAGAGCATGTTGGCGTCGCCCATCAGCCCGAACACGATCTCGATCCCGTGGTCGAGGAGCGCCTCGGCGACGTGCTCGTGCACCCTCATCGGGCGACACCTCCCTGGACCGCGTCCCCGGCCGAGGCCGCGTACTCCGCGCGGATCCGCTGGCGCTGCACCTTGCCGGTCTCGGTGCGCGGCAGCTGGTCGACCAGCCGGAACTCCCGTGGCACCTTGAACCCGGCCAGCACGCGGCGGGCGTGCGCCTCGATCCGCGGCACCGCCGCGGCGGCGTCGCCGGCGCCCTCCTCGAGCTGGACGACGGCCACCACCCGCTGACCCCAGTCGTCGTCGGGCACCCCGATCACGACCACGTCGGCGACGTCGGGGCTGCCGGCCAGGGCGCCCTCCACCTCCGCCGGGTAGATGTTCACCCCGCCGGAGAGGATGAGGTCGGTCCGCCGGTCGGCGAGGAACAGCCAGCCGTCGTCGTCGACGTGGCCCAGGTCGCCGGTCGTGATCAGGTCGCCGCGGCTGGCGGCCGCCGTCTTCTCCGGGGCGTTGAGGTAGCTCACCGGGACCGCGGGCCGGTAGTACACCAGCCCGACCTCGCCCGGCGGCCGCTCGGCCCCCTCCTCGTCCAGGACGTGCACCTGGACGCCGGGGATCGGGTGGCCGACCGTGCCGGGCTTGCGCAGCCACTCCTCCGCGGTGACGGCGGTGACCGAGCCCTCGGTGGCGCCGTAGAACTCCGCGACGACGGGGCCGAGCCAGTCGATGCAGGCCCGTTTGACCTCCGGCGGGCAGGGGGCGCCCGCGTGGACGACGCTCACCAGGCTGCTCAGGTCGTGGGCCGTGCGGACGGTCTCGGGCAGCCGCAGCCACCGGCCGAGCACCGTCGGGACGGTGAACAGGACCGACACCCGGTGCTCCTCGATCAGGGCGAGCAGCTCCGCCGGCCGCGGGCGTTCGGTGATGACGACCGTGTGGCCGAGCCCCAGCGCGACGGTGGAGAAGGTGCCGGGCGCCGCGTGGTACAGCGGTGAGCCGACCAGGTGCACCTCCCGGCCCGGACGGATGCCCAGCCGGCCCATGAACCCCACCACCGTCGGCGAGAGCCCGGGGGGCCGACCGGTCAGCGGCTTGCGGACCGCCTTCGGTCGGCCGGTGGTGCCCGACGTGTAACCGAGGTAGTCCCCGGCGGTCAGCTCGGCGGGGGCCGCCGTCCCGAACCGGCCGAGCCAGTCCTCGTAGTCGTGCCCCGCCCAGCCGGGGATCCCGTCGCCGGCGTCCACGACCACCACCCGCTCCGGGGGGATGCCGCCGGCCTCGGCGAGGGCGGCCTGCACCACGTCGGCGAGCGAGGCGTCGACGACGAGCAGCCGCGCGCCGCTGTCCCGGAGGATGTAGGCCATCTCCGGCGCGGTGAGGTGGTGGCTGATCGGCGTGAAATACAGGCCGGTCTGGCCGGTGGCCAGGCGCAGCTCGTGGTACTCGCGCCGGTTCGGGAGCATCGAGGCGACCACGTCCTCGTGGCCGAGGCCGGCCGCACGGAGGGCGTGCGAGACCTGGTCGACCCGGCCCAGCAGCTCGCCGTAGGTGAGGGTCCGCAGCCCCGGCTCGACGATGGCCGGCCGCTGCGGGTCGACGGCCGCGACCGACCGGAACCCCAGCGGCTCCTCGGTCGTGCCCCCTCCTCCGCCGTCCCCGGGCGCGGTGCCGCCGCGGCGGTGCGCGCCGGTCACGACCCGGCCTGCAGGAGCGCGCGGAGGTCCGTCTTGCGGATCTTGCCCGCCGCGGAGGTGGGCAGCGCGTCGACGATCCGGACGGCGCGCAGCTTCTTGTACGGCAGCACCCGCTGCGCGACGTGGGCCAGCAGCTCCTCGGCGTCGAGGCGGGCACCGGCGCGGGGCACCACGAAGGCCACCGGCTCCTCGCCGACGAGCGGGTCGTCCCGGCCCACCACCGCGGCCGCGGCGACGTCGGGGTGCGTGGCGAGGACGTCCTCCAGCTCCCGCGGGTACACGTTGTAGCCCTTGTAGATCAGCATGTCCTTGGCCCGGTCGCAGATGAAGACGAACCCGTCCTCGTCGACGTAGGCGATGTCGCCGGTGTCGAGCCAGCCGTCGACGAACTGCTCGGCGGTCGCCTCCGGGCGGCCGTGGTACCCGTCGGCGATCTGCGGCCCGCGGGCCCACAGCCGTCCCGGCTCCCCGGCCGGCAGCAGGTCCGCGCCCCCGGCGCCGCCCCGGATCTGCACCTCGGTGTCGAAGACCGGGAGCCCGACGCTGCCGGTCTTGCGCAGCTCCTCCGGCAGGGCGGGGCTGGTGGTGAGCAGGCAGGTGCCCTCGGTCAGCCCGTAGCCCTCGGTGACGACGGCGGCGGGGAACGCCCGGGCCATCCGCTCCAGGGTCGGCACGTCGATGGGTGCGGCACCGGAGGACAGCATGCGCATCGACCCCAGGTCCCGGGCCGGCAGGTCGGGGGACGCGACGATGCCGCGCCACATCGTCGGGCTGCCGGTCAGGTAGCTGACCCGCTCGCGCTCGATCACCTCGAGCATCCGGTCCGCCGAGAACCGCCCCAGCACCACCAGCGTGGTCCCGCAGAGCAGCAGGAAGTTGGCGTTGACCAGTGCGTGGGCGTGGAAGAGCGGGGAGACCACCGCGGTGACCTCCGCGCCGATCCGCACCGGCGCCCGGTCGGCGGCCGGGAAGGGCCGGAGGGTGACCGTCCCCGCGGCCTCCTCGACGGCGTGCCCCGACCGCCACCCGACCATCTGGGCCACGTTGGCGACCACGTTGCGGTGCAGCACGCGGACCGCCTTGGGCACGCCGGTGGTGCCTCCGGTGTAGACGAGGTGCGCCAGGTCCTCCCCCTGCCGGGCCACCGGCGGCCGGTCGGTCGGCTGGTCCCGCACGAGGTCGTCGAGCGGGAGGACCGCGACCGGCCCGCTCCCGGCCGGTGGGCTGCCCGCCTCGGCCGGGGCCGCCTCGCTCGGGGGGACGACGACGACGGTGCCGACGGCGGTACCGGGCAGCGCCGCCATCAGTGCGGCGGCGTGCGCGGGGTGCGTGACCACCGTTCCCGCGCCGGTGTCCCGCAGCTGCGCGGCCAGCCCGGCGGGCGGGGTCAGCGGGTTCACCGGGGAGACGACGGCGCCCGCCAGCAGGGTGCCGGAGTAGGCGACCAGAAACCACGCGGTGTTGGGCAGGTGCAGGGCCACGACGTCGCCCGGGCGCACCCCGCGCGCCCGCAGTCCGTGGGCGACGGCGCACGCCGCGGCGTGCAGCTGCCGGAACGTCAGCCGCAGGTCGCCGTCGACGACCGCGATCCGGTCGGGGTGGCGCGCGGCGGTCGCGGCGTGCAGGGTGCCGACGTCCACGGCCGGGTACTGCAGCTGCCGGGGCAGGCCCTCGGGCCAGTAACCGGTCACCGGACCACTCCTTCCGTGCGCAGCCGGGCGATGTCGGCGGCCGTGCACCCCAGTTCGCCGAGCAGCTCGTCGGTGTGCGCCCCCGCGGCCGCGGCCGACTCCGGCGTCGCGCTTGGCGTGCCCGAGAACCGTGGCACCGGGCGCGGGTGGACCGCCCCGTCCGGTGCCGTGACGAAGGCGCCGCGGGCGGCGTTGTGCGGATGCGCCGGGGCCTCGACGAGATCGAGCACCGGGGTGGTGCAGGCGTCCAGGTGCTCCAGCCGCTCGGTCCACTCCGCGCGGGTGGCCGAGCCGAACGCGCGGGTGAAGACCGCTCGCTGGTGCGGCCAGGTGCTGCGGTCGTGCTGCCGCGCGAGGTCGATCTCAGCCGCCACGCCCAGGCCCTCGACGAGCGCGGCGAAGAAGGCCGGCTCGATGGCGCCGACGGCCATGAAGCCGCCGTCCCGGCACGGGTAGACGTCGTAGAACGGGGCGCCCGAGTCGAGCAGGTTGGTGCCGCGGTCGGCGGTCCACCGGCCCTGGGCGAGGAACCCGTAGGTCATCGCCATCAGCGCGGCGGACCCCTCCACCATGGCGGCGTCGACGACCTGGCCCCGGCCGGTGGTCCGGGCGTTCAGCAGCGCGGCGAGGATGCCCATCGCCAGGACCATCCCGCCGCCCCCGAAGTCGCCCACCAGGTTGAGCGGTGGCACCGGCGGCGTCCCGGGCCGGCCGATGGCGGCCAGCGCGCCGGACAGCGAGATGTAGTTGATGTCGTGCCCGGCCCGCTGCGCCAGCGGCCCCGTCTGGCCGTACCCGGTCATCCGGCCGATGACGAGCTGCGGCCGGGCAGCGAGCAGCTCGTCGGGGGCGAAGCCGAGCCGCTCGGCCACCCCCGGCCGGAAGCCCTCCACGAGGGCGTCGGCGCGGTCGACCAGCCGGCGGACGAGCGCGCGCCCCTCGGGCGCGCGCAGGTCCACCGCCAGGGACCGGCGGCCGCGGTCGAGCACCGGGTTGGGGGCGGCGTCGACGTCGGCGGGGCGGTACACCCGGACCACCTCCGCCCCCAGGTCGGCGAGCATCATCGCCGCGAAGGGGCCGGGCCCGATCCCGCCGAGCTCGACCACGCGGATGCCGGTCAGCGGGCCGGCGCCCGGGGCGGTCATCGCCCGGTCCAGACCGGCGGCCGCTTCTCCGCGAAGGCCCGGGCTCCCTCCCGGGCGTCCGCCGAGGAGTTCACCCGGTCGCTGATCTCCCGCTGCCGGACCCAGCGCTCGTCCTCGGGCCACGAGCGGTACTGCCGCATGATCTGCTTGCTCCCGCGGACCGCGAGCGGCCCGTTCGCGGCGATCCGCCGCGCCAGCTCCAGGGCGCCGTCGAGGGCTCCGCCGTCCTCGGTGAGCACGTTGACCAGCCCCAGCTCGTGGGCCCGCTCGGCGCCGAACATGTCGCCGGTCAGGGCCCACTCCATGGCGACGTTCACCGGGATCCGCTCCGGCAGCCGCTGCAGCCCGCCGGCGGCGGCGATCAGGCCGCGGCGCGCCTCCGGGATGCCGAACCGCGCGCCGCGGGCGGCGACGACCAGGTCGCAGGCCAGGACGATCTCGCAGCCGCCGGCCAGCGCGTACCCCTCGACCGCGGCGATCAGCGGCTTCTCCGGCGGCGCCTCGGTCAGCCCGGCGAAGCCCCGGCCCGGCAGGGTCGGCCGCTCGCCGCGGAGGAACGCCTTGAGGTCCATGCCGGCGCAGAAGGTCCCGCCGGCCCCGGTGACGACACCGAGGACCAGGTCGTCCCGGCGGTCCAGCTCGTCGAGGGCGGCGCCGACCTGCTCGGCCACGGCAGCGGTCACCGCGTTCTTCGCCGCCGGCCGGTTGAGGGTGATGACCAGGATCCCGGCGTCCTCGCCGACCAGCACCTCGGCGTCCTCGGCCGGTGCGGGCGTGCCCTCGTGGATGTGGGTGCTCATGTCTGCGTTCTCCCGCTCACAGGCCGAGGGACTTGGCGATGATGGTCTTCATGACCTCCGACGTGCCGCCGAAGATGCGCGTCACGCGGGCGTCGGCGTACAGCCGGGCGATCGGGTACTCGTTGATGTAGCCGTAGCCGCCGTGCACCTGCAGGCAGGCGTCGACGACCCGCTGCTGCATCTCGGTCACGAACAGCTTCGCCCGGGCGGCGTCGGCCGCGCTGAGCTCGCCCCGCGAGTGCGCGTCCAGGGCCTGGTCGACCATGGCCTGCCCGGCGGCGACGTCCGTGGAGCACGCGGCCAAGACGAACTTGGTGTTCTGGAAGCTCGCCAGGTCGCGTCCGAACACCTTCCGCGACCGGGCGTACTCGGTGGCGAGCTGGACCGCCCGCACGGCCGAGGCCTGGGCGGACACGGCGATGGTCAGCCGCTCCTGCGGGAGGTTGTGGGAGAGGTAGCCGAAGGCCTCGCCCTCCTCGCCGAGCAGGTCCTCCACCGGCACCCGCACGTCGGTGAACGACAGCTCCACGGTGTCCTGCGCCTTGAGGCCGATCTTGTCCAGCGTCCGGCCGACCGCGAAGCCCGGGGAGGAGGTGTCGACCACCAGGATGCTCAGGCCGCGGCGGCGGTCCTCGCCGGTCGGCGGCGAGGTCCGGCAGACGACCAGGATCCGGTCGGCGTTGCGCCCGCCGGTGATGAAGGTCTTGCCGCCGTTGAGGACGTAGTGGTCGCCGTCGCGCTGGGCCGTCGTCCGGATCCCGGCGAGGTCGGACCCGGTGCCGGGTTCGGTCATCGCGATGGCCAGCACCAGGTCGCCGGCCACGATGGCGGGGAACCAGCGCCGCCGCTGCTCCTCGTCGGCGTACGTCAGGAGGTAGGGCAGGGCGACCTCGGAGTGCACCCGCAGCGAGCCGAGGCTGCAGTCGGCGAGCACCGACTCCTCGATGAACGCGGCGTTGAACCGGTAGTCGTCCTCCCCCGCTCCCCCGTACTCCTCGGGGACCTGCAGGTTGATCAGCCCCAGCTCGGCCGCCTTCCGGTACACCGCCCGATCGGGGACGCCCGCCTTCTCCCACTCCTGGTAGTGGGGCGCCACCTCCTTCTGCAGGAAGCGGCGCGCCGTCTCCCGGAAGGCGTCGTGGTCCTCGGTGAAGACGGTGCGGCGCACGCGGTGTTCTCCTTCGCTCTGGGCATGGTGCGGTCGGGTGCGGCGCCGAGGCCGCGCGGTCAGCTGCCGGGCCGGGCAGCTCGCGCCGCCGCACGGCCGGTTCCCGTGACCCCATCCAAAGAGCGCCGCCCGGCCGGGTCAAAGACGGGGCGGTGATCCGACCGATAGGTGCCGCCTATGCGAACGCCGCACCGCCACCGCTCGCGTCAGGAGACCAGCTCCTTGAGGGCCTCGATCGACCGGAGCCGGCCGGCGTGGTCCTCGGCCAGCGGGGTCGCGTTCAGCGTGGTGACGCCGGCGTCGGCGAAGGCGGCGACCCGTTCGGCCACGTGCCCGCGCGGGCCGACCAGCGAGACGCCGCGCACCAGCTCCTCGGGCAGGGCCGCCGCCGCCTCCTCCTTCCGCCCCGCGAGGTAGAGGTCCTGGACCGTGGTCGCCTGCTCGGCGAAGCCGTACCGGGCCGCCAGGTCGTTGTAGAAGTTCTTCCCGCGCGCACCCATGCCACCGATGTAGAGCGCCAGGTTGGCCCGCACCTGCTCGAGCGCGGCCGCCTCGGCGGCGGGGTCCTCGGTGACGAGCAGCCGCGTGTCGGCGACGACCTGGAGCGGCCCGAGCTGGGGATCGCGCCGCGCCGCGCCCTCGGCCAGCGCCGGCCCGAACGCCTCGGCGCTGGCCTCCGGCAGGAAGAACACCGGCTCCCAAGCCTCGAACAGCTCCGCGGCCAGCGCGACGTTCTTCGGGCCGATGGCGGCCAGCAGCATCGGGACCCGCGTCCGCACCGGCTCGTTGATCAGCTTCAGTGGCTTGCCCAGGCCGCTGCCCCCGCGCTCCGGGGTGAGCGGCACGTCGAGGTAGCGGCCGTGGTGGTCCAGCCGGTCGCGGCGCCACACCGTCCGGCAGATGTCCACCACCTCGCGGGTCCGGCCCAGCGGCGCCGTGTACGGCACGCCGTGGAAGCCCTCCACGACCTGCGGGCCCGACGCCCCGATGCCGAGGGTGAAGCGCCCTCCCGAGACGTGGTCCAGGCCGGCGGCGGTCATGGCCAGCAACGCCGGCGTCCGCGAGTAGATGTTGAGGATGCCGGAGACCAGCTCCAGCGTCGTGGTCCGGGCGGCGAGGTAGCCGAGCTGGCTGACCGCGTCGAAGGAGTAGGCCTCGGCCACGTAGACCGCGTCGAGGCCGGCGCTCTCGTACTCGGCGATGACCGCAGCGGTGCGGGAGAACCCGCCGTCGTAGGACATGGGCATGCCGATGCGCATGGGCGAACTCCGATCGGACGCGGGCCGGGGCCGACCCTGCTGGCTGGAACCTGCGGCGTCGGCCCGGAACGGGGCCGCGCGAGGGGGACCGACGACGCACCGGGGCGTCGTCAGCCAGGCCGGGCGGCCGCCGGGACCGAGGAACCGGCGGCCACCCGGACGGGGGCCGGGCGGGCGGGGATCAGGCCACGCGCTCGAAGACGGCGGCCATCCCCTGGCCGCCACCGATGCACATGGTCTCGAGGGCGTAGCGGCCCTCCCGGCGGTGCAGCTCCCGCGCCAGGGCGGACAGCATGCGGACGCCGGTCGCCCCCACCGGGTGCCCCAGGGAGATGCCCGACCCGTGGACGTTGGTGCGCTCGTGGTCCTCGTCGGTGAACTTCCACTCGCGCATCACGGCCAGCGCCTGGGCGGCGAACGCCTCGTTGAGCTCGATCACGTCGACGTCGGCCAGCCGGAGGTCGGCCCGCTCCAGCGCCGCCTGCGTGGCCGGGACCGGCCCGATGCCCATCACCCGCGGGGCCACGCCCGCCACGGCCCAGCTGACCAGGCGGACCAGCGGGCGCAGCCCGAGCTCCTCGGCGCGCTCAGGCGTGGTCACGATGCACATCGCTGCGGCGTCGTTCTGCCCGCTGGCGTTGCCGGCGGTGACCGTCGCCTCCGGGTCGGACGAGCCGAGGATCGGCCGCAGCTTGGCCAGCGACTCCATCGACGTCCCGGGGCGCGGGTGCTCGTCACGGGAGATGATCTCCGCGCCCTTCCGGCCGGTCACGGTGACCGGGATGATCTCCTCGTCGAAGACGCCGGACTCCTGCGCGGCCACGGCGCGCCGGTGCGACTCCACCGCCAGCCGGTCCTGCTCCTCGCGGCCGATGGAGTACTCCCGGCGCAGGTTCTCCGCGGTCTCGAGCATGCCGCCGGGCACCGGGTGGAACCGGCCACCGGCCGTGGAGCGGGCGCGCACCAGGCTGTCGTGCATCTGCACCCCGGCGCGGGCGCCGCCCCAGCGCATGTCGGTCGAGTAGAACGCGGCGTTGCTCATGCTCTCCGTGCCCCCCGCCACGACGAGGTCGTGGGCACCGGTCTGCACCTGCATCGCGGCGTTGACCACGGCCTGCAGGCCTGATCCGCAGCGCCGGTCGAGGTGCTGTCCGGGAACGGTCACCGGGAGGCCGGCGTCGAGCGCGACGACCCGCCCGATCGCGGGCGCCTCGCTGTTGCCGTTGCAGTGGCCGAGGATGACGTCGTCGACCAGCTCGGGGTCGATGCCGGTGCGCGCGAGCAGCCCGGTCAGCGCGGCCACTCCCAGGTCGACGGCGGTCAGGGACTGGAACATGCCGCCGTACCGGCCGATAGGGGTGCGGACCGGCTCGCAGATGACTGCTTCACGCATGGGGGGTGCCTTTCTCGAGAGGGGATGCGGTCAGGCTGGTGCAGGTGACCGGCTCGTCGGCCGGCCCGCGGTCGAGCGTCGCGGCGACGCCGTCCCCGTCCGGCCGGTGGCGCACGGTCGCCGGCTGCCCGCAGAACAGCGGCGCCCGGTTGCGGTGGCGCAGCCGCACCTGGTCGGGCAGCGCCCCGGCCTCGCGGAGCGTCTCGGCGAGCAGGATGGTCATCAGCGGCCCGTGCACGACCAGGCCGGGGTAGCCCTCGACCCGGGTGGCGTAGGGCCAGTCGTAGTGGATGCGGTGCGCGTTGGCGGTGGCCGCGCTGAAGCGCATCAGCAGCGTCGGGTCGGTGGCCAGGGACCACTCCGCCGCGCCGTCGCGGCGCAGCGGTGCTCCGGCCGGGTCCAGGGCGGCGGCCGGCTCGGGCGGCGGGGGGTCGGCGGCCGGGCCGGGGGCCTCCCGGAACACCAGGTCCTGCCGTTCCTCGACCCGGAGCCGACCGTCCCGTCCGGAGAGACGGGTCTCGACGACGACCACCGCCAGCCGGCCGCTGCGTCCGTTCTTCTCCTCGACCGAGCCGACCCGCGACTCCCGCCGGATCTCCTCCCCGACCTCCAGCGGCCGGTGCACGGTCACCTCCCCGCCGGCGAACATGCGGCGCGGGAGGTCGATGGGGGGGAGGAACGTGCCGCGGGCCGGGTGGCCGTCGCGGCCGAGCGTCGTCGCGGCGGCCCACCGGGGCAGCGCGACCCAGTGCCAGAGCGCGGGGAGCGGATCCCCCACGTCGGGCACGGGCAGCGGGCCGTCGAGCAGCGCACCGAGCGCGCGCACCGGGCCCGGCTCCACCACCTCGGTGGTGGTCAGGGTGTGCGGTTCCCAGCCCGCCGTTCCCGTCACGGCCCGCTCACATGAACCGGCCGCCGGTGACCTCGGCCACCGTGCCGGTCATGTAGGACGAGAGGTCGGAGGCGTAGAAGAGGGCGACCGAGGCGACCTCGGCCGGCTCGCCGGCCCGCGCCATCGGGATCTCGGCCATCTTCTGGTCCCAGGCCTTCTGCGGCATGGCCTCGGTCATCGCCGACCGGATGAGCCCCGGCTGGATGGCGTTGACCCGCACCCCGTGGTGGGCCATCTCCTTGGCCGCGGCCTTGGTCAGGCCCACGATCCCGGCCTTCGCGGCGGAGTAGTTGGTCTGGCCGACCATGCCGACCTTCCCCGACAGCGAGGAGATGTTCACGATCGCTCCCGACTTCTGCTCGCGCATGATCGCCGAGGCCAGCCGCGTCCCGTGCCAGCAGCCCTTGAGGTGGACGGCGATCACCTGGTCGAACTGGTCCTCGGTCATCGTGCGCATCGTGGCGTCGCGGGTGACCCCGGCGTTGTTGACGAGCACGTCCAGGGAGCCGAAGCGGTCGACCGCGGTGGCCAGCAGGCGCTGGACGTCCTCGCCGTTCACGACGTCGCAGGAGACGCCGAGGGCGCGGTCGTCGCCGAGCCGCTCGGCCGCGCGCTGGGCGGCCACCCCGTCGAGGTCGCCGAGGACGACGCGGGCGCCCTGGGCGACGAAGGCCTCGGCGATGGCGTAGCCGATGCCCTGGGCGCCACCGGTGATGACGGCGGTGCGCTGGTCGAGCAGGTTCACTTGTCAGACTCCTTCGCGGTTGCGGTCACGGGCGACGAGCTGGGCGGCGATGACGTTGCGCTGGACCTCGTTGGTCCCCTCGCCGAGGATCATCAGCGGGGCGTCCCGGAAGTAGCGCTCGACGTCGTACTCGCGGGAGAAGCCGTAGCCGCCGTGGACGCGCATGGCGTCGAGCGCCACCTGCATGGCGGCCTCCGAGGCGAAGAGCTTGGCCATGCCGGCCTCGAGGTCGGCCCGCCGGCCGCTGTCGAGGACCTCGGCGGCGTCCAGGGTCATCAGCCGCGCCGCGCGCGTCTTCGTCGCCATCTCCGCGAGCAGGTTGCCCACCGACTGGTGCTGCCAGATCGGCTTGCCGAAGGACTCGCGCTCCTGCGCGTAGCCCAGCGCCGCCTCGAAGGCGGCCTGCGCCACGCCGACCGCCCGGGCGGCGACCTGGATCCGGCCGACCTCCAGACCGCGCATCATGTGCCGCCAGCCCTGACCGGGGACACCACCGAGGACGGCGGAGGCCGGCACCCGCATCTGGTCGAACGAGAGCTCGCAGGCCTCCACCCCCCGGTACCCGAGTTTCGGGATCTTGTTGGAGATCTCCAGGCCCGCGCCGGGCTCGACCAGCACCACGCTCATCCCGGCGTGCGCCGGCTGGGCCGCCCGGTCGGTCTTGCACAGCACGCCGAAGAGGCCGGAGTGCTGGGCGTTGGAGATCCAGGTCTTGGAGCCGGAGATGACCAGCTCGTCGCCCTCGCGGACGGCGTAGGTGCTCATCCCCTGCAGGTCGCTGCCCCCGGAGGGCTCGGTGAGCGCCATGGTGGCGCGGATCCGGCCCTCGGCCATCGCCGGGAGGTACGCCTGCTGCTGCTCGTCGGTGCCGTACGTGCGGATCAGGTAGCTGATCACCGAGTGGCCGCCGATGGCGCCGGCCAGGCTCATCCAGCCGCGCGCCAGCTCCTCGGTCACCCCGGCGAAGCAGGCCGCGCTGACGTCGACGCCGCCGTGCTCGGCGGGCACGAGGAGACCGAAGAAGCCGAGCTCCTTCATCTCCTCGATGAAGTCCTCGGGGTAGGTGTCGGCCGACTCGAACTCCCGCACCCGGGGCTTGACCCGTTCGTCGACGAACTCCGCGACCATGCGGACCATGTCGCGCTCGTCGGGCGTCAGACTGCTCATGCTGTTCCCTTCCTCCCGCCGGCGGCCAGCAGGCGACGGGCCCGCTCCACCACCGGTCTGTCGACCATGCGCCCGTCCACGACGGCCACTCCGTTGCTCCCTGCGCCGGCGAGCACCCGCTCGGCCCAGGCCAGCTCCTCCTCCGACGGCGCGAACGCCGTTGCCACCGGGCCGACCTGCGCCGGGTGGATGCAGAGCTTCCCGCCGAAGCCGAGCGCGCGGGCCCGGGCGACGTCCTCGCCGAGCCGTGCCGCGTCGCCGACCGCCCCGGTCACGCCGTCGACGGGCGCCGGCAGCCCGGCCGCCGCCGAGGCGAGCACGAGGGCACCCCGCGCGGGAGCCATGGCCGGCCCGTGGTCGGGGTCCACGGCCAGTTCCGCGGCCAGGTCGAAGTTGCCGAACGCGAGCCGGGCCACGCCGGGGACGGCGGCCACGGCCGCGGCGTCCAGCACGCCCCGGGCGGTCTCCACGAGGGCGACGACGCGCGATCCTGCGGGCAGGCGGTCGACGACCGCCGCCACGGCTCGCGGCTCCTGCGCCTTCGGCAGCAGCACCAGCGCCGGTCCGGCCGCCGCCAGGACCGCGAGGTCGGCGGCGAGGTCGGGGCCGTCGGCGTTCACCCGGACGGCGCACGTGCGGGGTGCATCCCGGAGCCACGCGGCGACCTCGGTCCGGGCCGCCTCCTTGGCGTCGGGTGCGACGGCGTCCTCGAGATCGAGCACGACCACGTCGGCGCCGGTCGCGGCCGCCTTCGCGAACCGGTCGGGCCGGTCGCCGGGGACGAACAGCCAGGTGACCGCCGTCCGGGCCAGGCCGGCCGGAGTGCCGTCGCCGCTCATGCCGTCGCCGCTCATGCCGTCGCCGGTCATGCCGTCGTCGCCTGCCGGGCGGGCACCCGGAGGACGCCCTGCTCGGTGAGCCGGTGCAGCTCGTGGGCGCGGCCGGCGCCCCCGCCCAGCGGCAGGGCCGCTCGCGGATCGGAGGCGCCGGTGGTCCTGGTCTGGCTCACGTCTTCCTCCTCATGGGGGAACTGACGTGCAGAATATAAAATATAGAGAAGCGCTGTCCAGTACGGTTTTCCGCGGAGCGGTTCCATCCGCGCGACCCGCCGCACCCACGGTGCCGACGAGGAGGTCCCATGGCGCGGCCCCAGCTCAGCGACGAGGCAGCCGCCTACGTCCGCGAGCTCGTCCTGACCGGCCAGCTCAAGGCGGGTGAGTTCATCCGCGTCGAACGGGTCGCGGAGGAGCTGGACATGTCGGTGACCCCGGTCCGCGAGGGGCTGCTGGCGCTGCGCGGCGAAGGCTTCGTCGAGCTCGCTCCGCGCCGCGGGTTCGTGGTGGCGGCGCTCAGCGAGGCGGACGTGCGCGACCTGTTCTGGGTCCAGGCGCAGATCGCCGGCGAGCTGGCGGCCAGAGCGACGGGCCGCATCGACGCCGCGGAGATCGACCGGCTGACCGCGCTGCAGGACGAGCTCGTCGCCGCCCTGGCCCGGAACGACCTCGACGTGGTGGAACGGTGCAACCACGCCTTCCACCGGGTGCTCAACCTGGCCGCCGGGGCGCCCAAGCTCACCTGGCTGCTGCGCACCGCCACGCGGTACGTCCCCCAGCGCTTCTACCACCGGGTCGGGGGGTGGCCGGACGCGTCGATGCACGACCACGCCGCGATCCTCGACGGTCTGCGGCTGGCCGATCCGGAGGCCGTCCGGGCAGCCATGGAGCAGCACATCGCCCACGCCGGCGAACTGCTCATCGAGCACGCCGGCCTCCCGGGTGCGCCGGCCACCGGTGCCGCGCCCCGGCCACCGGAAACGGCCTCGCCGCTTCAGTAGCTCCTGGGCAGCCCGAGGACGTGCGAGCCCAGGTAGTTGAGCACCATCTCCTGGCTGATCGGCGCGATGCGGGTCAGGCGCGCCTCACGGAAGTAGCGGGCCACGTGGTACTCCTCGGAGTAGCCCATCCCGCCGTGCGCCTGCAGCGCGCGGTCCGCCGCGTCGAACCCGGCGTCGGCACAGAGGTACTTCGCGGTGTTCGCCTCGCGACCGCAGGGCAGGCCGGCGTCGTAGCGCCAGGTCGCTTTCCGCAGCACGAGCTCCGCGGCGTCGAGCCGGGCCAGGGAGTCGGCGAGCGGGAACTGGATGCCCTGGTTCATGCCGATGGGGCGGCCGAAGACCTCGCGCTCACCGGCGTACCGGACGGCGCGGGCGAGCGCGGCGCGGCCGATGCCCAACGCCTCGGCGGCGATCAGGCACCGCTCGGGGTTGAGCCCGTCGAGGAGGTACGTGAAGCCCTGCCCCTCCTCGCCGACACGGTGCTCCTCGGGAATCCGCAGGTCGTCGATGAACAGTTCGTTCGACGTGACGGCGTTCCGGCCCATCTTGGGGATCGGCCGGATGGCGACGTGGTCCGGGTCGAGATCGGTGAGGAACAGGGTGAGGCCGTCGGTCTTCCTCGGGGAGTCCTCGTACCGGGCCGAACGGGTCAGGAGCAGGATCTTCTGCGACTCCACCGCCTTGGAGATCCAGACCTTCCGGCCGTTGACGACGTAGTCCGAACCGTCGCGCCGCGCGAAGGTCGTGATGCGGGTGGTGTCGAGTCCGGCCCCGGGCTCGGTGACCCCGAAGCAGACGTGCAGCTCCCCGTCGGCGATCCGGGGGAGGTTCTCCCGCTTCATGGCCTCAGACCCGTGCAGGAGCACCGGGTGCATGCCGAAGATCGACATGTGGATGGAGCTGGCACCGTTCATGCCGGCCCCGGAGGCGGCGACCTCCTCGAGCAGGAGGGATGCCTCGGTGATGCCGTAGCCGCTGCCGCCGTACTCCTCGGGGATCGTGATGCCCAGCCAGCCGCCCTCGGCGACGGCGTCGTAGAAGTCCGTCGGGAACTCGTGCTGCTGGTCGCGCTCCATCCAGTAGCGGTCGTCGAAGCGCGCGGCGAGCTCGCGGACCGCCGCCCGGATCGTCTGCTGGTCGTCCGTGAGCTCGAAGTCCACGGCGTGCCCTCCGATCGCGTGGTTCTGTCGGTCCGACCCTAGGTCGACGCCGGCGAGGCGCAGGTCAGGCGAGCGCGACGTCGTCCCCGGGCAGCGGCGCGGCGGGCGGGCCGACCAGGACCAGAGCCAGCGTGCTGCCCGCCAGCAGGGTCGGCCCGCCGTAGACCAGGGCGAGCTGGCCGGTCGGATAGCTCAGGGACACCCAGGCATAGCCGACCGCGAGCCCGGCGAACCGCATCATGTTGTGGATGCCGAGCGCGGTGCCGTGCGCGGCCGCCGGCGACCGCATCACACCGAAGCCGGACACCGCCTGCACCGCCCCGATCGCGCCCCCGGTGAGCGCCAGGAGGAGGACCGCTCCCCCGACGGCCACCGACGGCGTCGGCGCGGCCAGGACCACGGCGGTCGCCACCGGCCCGACGACCAGCCCGGCCAGGCCGACGTGCAGCACGCGACGCGGCGTGATCCGGTCGCCCAGGCGCGACGACAACGGCGCCGACACCGCCATCGACGCCGCGAGGGCCAGCGTGACCAGCCCGATCTGGCTCGGCGTCATGCCGAACTGCCGTCCGAGGTAGAGCGGCGTGGCCACGATCATGACCCCGAGGCAGGCCATGACGGTCGCCGCGGAGGCAGTGCTGCGCAGGTAGCGCTTCTCGACCAGCAGCCGCGGGTCCACCAGCGCCCGTGGATTCCGCCTGGCGACCTGGGCGTGCACCGCGAGCGCCGCCGCGCCGGCGACGGACACGGCCGCCGCGGCGAGCGCGGCGCCACCCTGACCGGCCCACGTCAGCCCGCCGACCAGGCCGCCCACGCCGATGACCAGCGTGAGCATCCCGACCACGTGCATGGGCGGCCGGCCGCGGCGGGCGGCCGGTACGAACAGGGTCAGCAGCACCGCGAGCAGACCGCTGAGCACGGCGTGGGTCACGAAGACCGCACGCCAGCCCGCCAGGTCGGCGACCAGGCCCCCCAGCGGCGGGCCGAGCGCCTGCCCCACCCCGATGGCCGAGGCCCAGGCGGCCATCACCCGGGCCCGCCGGTGGCTCCAGAAGGCGCCGAGGGTCTGCTGCACCGCGGGAGGGACGGCCGAGCAGGCGATGCCCTGGAGCGCGCGCATGAGGACGAGCACCCAGAGCTCCGGGCTCATGGCCGCACCGATGCCGGCGAGCGCCATCACCACCAGGGATGCGGCCAGGAAGGCGCGCGCGCCGAGCCGCTCGCACAGCCAGCCGGCCAGCGGCGCGAACAGCACCATCGCCAGCGTGAAGGCGCTCACCGCGAACACGATCTCCCGCGCCGAGGCGTCCAGGTCCGCGGCGATCGCGTTGATCGGCGAGGTGATGATCGTGCTCGACAGCGTGCCGAGCGTCGTGCAGCAGAGCAGCACGACGTAGGGCAGCCGACCCGGCGAGCTCACCGTGCCGCCCGGCGGGAGCGGGCGATCACCGCAGATAGAGGCGGACGGTGTCGATCTCCTCCCGCAGCAGCCGCACGTCCTCGCGAGTGGGGCGCGGCGTCTCGGTGAGCTCCGTGGCGACCGACAGGTCCCAGCCGGTGCTCTTCCGCACCTGCTCCACGGACACCCCCGGGTGTACCTGCGCGAGTTCGAGCTCGCCGAACTTGTCCGGCCGGCGCAGCACGCCCAGAGGGGTGATCACCGTGGAGACCCCGTGCCCGGGAGGTACCGATCGCGGGTCGGCCGCTCGCGCGCGCACCGGGCTGGGTGAGGTGCAGAAGTCCAGCTGCGCGGGGAAGGCGCCGGGATCGTGCCGGCGGAGCACCACGATGCACTCCCCCGCATTGGGCATGATGTCCGCCGCCCCGCCGGAGCCGGGCAACCGCACCTTCGGCTTGTGCCAGTCGCCGATCACCGTGGTGTTGAGGCTGCCGTGCCGGTCGACCTGGGCGGCGCCGAGGAAGCCGACGTCGACGTTGCCGCGCTGCAGCACGTAGCCGAACAGCGCCTGCATGCTGACCACCGCATCCGCCCCCGACACCAGCACCGAATCGGCGATGCCCTCGGCCATCCCCGCCGGATGCGCTCCGCAGACGCCGGACTCGTAGACCAGTTCGAGGAACGGGTTGACCGTGCGCTTGGCCAGGTCCACGGCCAGCGTCGGCAACCCGACACCCGCGAAGACCCGTCCCTTGCCGGCGAGCTCCCGGGCCGCGACGGTCGCGAGGAACTCCGTGCTCGACACCGCGACGCTGTCGTCGGGCTCGCTGGTGGAGATGGCGGTCACCCCAGCCTCCGTCCGTAGTCGACCGGCTGGGAGAGCCGCTCACCGACCGCGACGGCGGCCGGCCAGTGGTCACCCAGCTTGGCGAGGTACGCCGCCCGGTCGGGCACCCCGTGGACCCACTCGGCCAGCCACTCCTGCAGGACCCGGGGGTCCTTGCTGATCGGCGTCCAGTCCCGGTAGAAGGCGTTGTCCCGGTCGTAGCAGCCCTGGACGTAGGAGGGGTGGGCCCCACCCGGGCAGTGCACGACCGCATCCACCGCGTGCGCGGGGATGACGGTCCGGTTGGGGTCGGAGCGCACGACCTCCTCGTCGACGATCTCCTCCACCGTGACGATCGCCCGACGGGCCGCGTACACGACCTCCTGCTGGGCCCCCACGATCCCCCACATCTGGACGTTGCCGTAGCGGTCGGCCCGCTGGGCGTGCACCACGGTGACGTCGGGAGCCAACGCAGGGACCACGTGCACCGGGGGCCCGCCGTAGGGGTCCTCCACCTTGCGGATCCGCGGGTTGAGCTCCGGCAGATCGCTGCCGGCGTAGGAGCGCAGGGGGAAGAACGGCAGCCCGGACGCCGCGGCCTGGTACCGGCAGAACATCCCGTAGTGGCTGTACTCCTCGACCTCGAGCGGCTCGGGATCGTGCCGTTCGATCCGCCGGCGCACCTCGTGCAGGGAGCCGGCGGATCCGCTCGCGAAGAAGCTGGCGACCAGCTTGCGCACCGTCCCGGCCGCGATCATCTGGTCGGCGATCAGGTCCGGGGTCATCCGGCACAGCGTGAGGTCCCGCCGGCCCTGCCGGATGATCTCGTGACCCGCCGCGAACGGGATGAGGTGCCCGAAACCCTCCAGGGCGACGGTCATCCCGTCCTCGACGTACTCGGCGATGACCTCGGCCAGGCCGCGCACCTTGACCGGTTTCACGGCGTCGCCCCACCGCCCGGGACCCGGACGGTGGCGACCACGTCAGCCGCCGATGACATCGCCGAAGGTCTCCTCCACGTCGATGAAGAGCTCCTCGAGGCCCTCGCTGCCGATGAACTCCTCCGGCACGTAGTTCGGGTCCAGCGTCTGCACGACCTCGGGGTCCTCCGACGCGGCGCGCAGGGCGTCCTCGAGCTCCTGGACGACGTCGTCGGGGGTGCCGGCCGGTGCGATCAGGCCGAACGTCGTGGTGCTCTGGGTCAGCTCCGGGTACCCCAGCTCGGTGAAGGTCGGGGCGTCGACGTAGTCGAGCCGCTCCTCGGTGCCGACGGCCAGGGCCCGGATCTCACCCGACTCCAGCGCCGGCAGCATGTCCTGCGACATGTTGGTGAACCCGGCGGTCACGTTCCCGCCCAGCAGCGCGGTCCTGACCTCCGACCCACCCTCGAACGGGACCACGGTCAGCGGCACGTCGTAGAGCTCGGTGATCCGCATGGTCTCGGCGGCGTGGGTGTTGGTGGCTCCCGGGGTCGCCACCGTGACGGAGCCGGGGTTCTCGCGCGCCGCCTCGAACAGCGACTCCAGGTCCTGGTACTCGCTGTCGCCAGGCACGAGGATCGCCGACGGGACCTGGGTGGCGACACCGATCGGGGCGAAGTCCTCGCGGGTGTAGCCGACATCGTTGATCAGGTAGTTGAGAACCGCGGTGGGCAACGCCGTCATCGACAGCGTGTGGCCGTCGGCCTCGGAGTTGATGAGCTCCTGGTAGGCGGTGGCGCCGGAGGCGCCGGGCAGGTTCTCCACGATGAACGTCTCGCCCAGCTCCTCCTCCATGAAGGAGGCCAGCGCCCGCGCGGCGATGTCGGTGGGCCCGCCCGCGGTGTAGGGCACCAGCATCCGGATCTGTTCCGTGGGGTACTCGCCTCCGCCTCCGCCTCCGCCGCCGCCGCCGGCGGCGGGGTCGGACCCCTCGTCCTGGCCGCACCCGGCCAGGACGAGGGAGACGGCGACGGGCAGGACGGCGAGGGCGCGCAGTGACTTCATCGTTCTCCAGAGGCAGTCGGGACGGTGGGGCGGTGCTGGGGTGGACCGGCCGGGTGCCGGTCGGGACGTGGTGGCCGCCCCGGAACTGCGGCAGGCCCGGGGACCCGGCTTCCGAGGACGTTCGACGATGGCGGTGGCACCGGCACGGACTCCTCGCGGCTCAGGGCCAGCAGGTGCCCGGCGCCGCGCCGAGCATCCCGATGTGCTGTCCGTCACTCTGCCGATGGTGAGGCGCGCCTGTCCAATACCAATTGGGTGAACGATCATTGATGCAGCGGTATCGATGAGCGCAGGTTCTTCGCTCCGCCGGAACAATGGCCTCGTCAGCGGCCGGCCGGCGTCGGCAGGGCCTGCTCCGACGCGCGGAGCACCTCGCGCAGCGCCGGGTTGTCGTCCGCGGCCCGCCAGGCCAGCCGTGCGTACGACGGCTCACGCCCCTCGACCAACGGCACGACCGCGATGCCGTCGGTGCGCATGTTCGCCACGGCCGTGTCGATGCTCCAGGTGACCCCGACCCCGGCGGCGACCAGCGCCATCACCGTCCAGGAGTCCGGCGCCACCTGCACGATGTTCGGCGCGAACCCGACCTCGTGGCAGGCCCGGACGAACGCATCCCGGACGCTCGATCCGGGATCGGCGGGCAGCGCGATGAACGCCTCCTCCCGGCAGTCGGCCATGCTCACCTCGCTGCGGCCGGCCAGCCGGTGCCCCTCGGGCACGACCAGGACGTAGTGCTCCTCGGACACGATGCGGGAGGTGATCCCGGGAGGTGCCGCCGGGAAGCGCACGATCGCCAGGTCCATGGCCCCCTCGACCACCAGGCGGAGCGCCTCGTAGGCGTAGGTGACGCTCTGCAGGCTGAGCTCGATGCCGGGCTGGCGCTGCCGCACCTGCCGGGCGAGCTGACCCACCAGCAGGTAGGACGACGGCCCGGCGAAGCCGATCCGCACCCGACCGGTCTCCCCCTTGCCGGCCCCCTGGACCGCGGCGCGGGCCAACCGGCACCCCTCGAGCACCTCCTGGGCGGGCCCGACCAACGCCGCTCCCGCGGACGTCAGGCGGACGCTGCGGGTGGTGCGCTCGAAGAGCACGGCGCCCAGGTCGCGTTCCAGCTGCTTGATGGTCCGGCTCAACGGCGGCTGGGCCATGTGCAGCCGCTCGGCGGCGCGGCCGAAGTGCAGCTCCTCGGCGACGGCGAGGAACGCCTCCAGCTGGTGCAGGTCCATGCGGCATTGTGACCGACGGGCGCAAGAGTGGGCCACTCATTGGGTATTGGACATCGCGCAATCGGTCGGCCATGTTGAGCTCATGACCGCCGTCACACCGCCGCCTCCCCTGCCCCTCGCCGGGGTCACCGTGGTGGCGCTGGAGCAGGCCGTGGCCGCCCCGCTGGCCACCCGCCACCTCGCCGACCTCGGCGCCCGCGTCATCAAGATCGAGCGCGTGGGCGAGGGCGACTTCGCCCGCAACTACGACGGCGCCGTCCACGGGCTGGCCTCGCACTTCGTCTGGCTCAACCGGGGCAAGGAGTCGGTCGCCCTGGACCTCAAGACCGACGAGGGGCTGGCGGTGGCCCGGGAGCTCGTTGCCCGCGCCGACGTGTTCCTGCAGAACTCCGCGCCCGGTGCGGCCGCCCGGCTGGGGCTCGACGCGGAGACGCTGCGGGCGGCCCGGC
Organism: Blastococcus sp. SYSU DS0539; assembly: GCF_054050855.1. Lineage (NCBI taxonomy): Bacteria > Bacillati > Actinomycetota > Actinomycetes > Geodermatophilales > Geodermatophilaceae > Blastococcus > Blastococcus sp. SYSU DS0539. The sequence continues at coordinate 25,725 of NZ_JBJHAF010000007.1, forward strand.
CGGACCTGGTCGTCGTCAACATCTCCGGCTACGGCACCGACGGCCCCCGGCGCGACCGGAAGGCCTACGACATGCTCATCCAGGCCGAGTCGGGGCTGGTCTCGATCACCGGCACCCCGGACACGGCCACCAAGACCGGGGTGCCCAGCGCGGACATCGCCGCCGGGCTCTACGCCACCAACTCCGTGCTCGCCGCCCTGTTCCGCCGCGAGCGGACCGGCGAGGGCGCCACGATCGAGGTGTCGATGTTCGACGCCACCGCCGAGTGGCTCGGCCACCCGATGTACATGCAGATGTACGCCGGCCGGCAGATCCCGCGCATGGGTCTCAGCCACGCGGCGATCGCGCCCTACGACGCCTATCCCACCCGGGACGGGCAGATCCTGATCGGGGTGCAGAACGACCGCGGCTGGCAGCGGCTCGTCGTCGACGTGTTCGGCCGCCCCGACCTCGCCGAGCACCCCCGGCTGCGCACCAACGTCCTGCGGGTGGCCCACCGCGAGGAGTGCGACGCGGCGGTGGCGGCGGAGACCCGCACGTGGTCGACCGCGGAGCTGGACGCGCGGCTGGCCGAGGCGGGAATCCCCGCCGCCCAGCTCAACGACATGCAGGGCCTGATCGACCACCCCCAGCTCAGCGCCCGGGACCGCTGGCGCGAGGTGGGCACCCCGGCCGGCCCGATCCGGGCCATCCTGCCGCCGATGACCTTCGCGGACGTCGAGCTGGCCATGGGCGACGTCCCGGACCTCGGCGAGCACACCTCCGGGGTGCTGTCCGAGCTCGGCTACGCCGCCGCCGACGTCGATCGCCTCGTCGCCTCGGGTGCCGCGGGCCGGCCGGCTCCGCCCGAGCCGCTCGACACCGGCCCCGCCTCGACCGCCTGACCAGCTCCCCCACCAGCCGACCGATCCCAGGAGGCCGACCATGGACGACGACGACTTCGCGGCCGTGCTGACCGCCGTCCGCACCTTCGTGCGCCGCGAGGTGGTGCCCGCCGAGGACGAGATCGAGGAGACCGACCGCATCCCCGACCGCATCCGCAAGCAGGCCGCGGACATGGGGCTGTTCGGCTACGCCATCCCCGAGGAGTACGGGGGTATGGGCCTGTCGATGCAGGAGGAGGTCCGGCTGGCCATGGAGCTCGGCTGGACCACCCCGTCCTTCCGCTCCATGTTCGGCACGAACAACGGGATCGCCGGCCAGGTGCTGGTCAACTTCGGCACCGACGACCAGAAGCAGCGCTACCTCCCCCGGCTGGCGGCGGGCGAGCTCGTCGCGTCGTTCGCGCTCACCGAGCCCGAGGCCGGGTCCGACCCCAGCGGCCTGCGCACCCGGGCGGTCCGCACCGGCGACGACTACCTGCTCAACGGAAAGAAACGGTTCATCACCAACGCGCCCGACGCGGACCTCTTCATGGTGTTCGCCCGCACCGACGAGGCCACCGAGGGCACCAAGGGCATCTCGGTGTTCGCCGTCGACGCCCGGACCGAGGGCGTCACGATCGGCCCGAAGGACGCCAAGATGGGCCAGCGCGGTGCGGTGACCGCGGAGGTCTTCTTCGACGACGTCCGGGTGCCCGCCCACGAGCTCGTCGGTGGCGTGGAGGGGGCGGGGTTCGGCGCCGCGATGCGCTCGCTGGCCAAGGGGCGGCTGCACATCGCCGCGCTCTGCGTCGGCCTGGCCCAGCGGCTGGTCGAGGAGAGCGTCACCTACGCCGCGACCACCAGGCAGGGCGGCCGGCCGATCGCGGAGTTCCAGCTGGTGCAGGCCATGCTGGCCGACTCCCAGACCGAGACGTACGCCGGGCGCGCCATGGTCCTGGAGGCGGCACGGACCTACGACGACGGCACCGACCAGCGGCTCGCGCCGTCGGCCTGCAAGCTCTTCTGCACCGAGATGGTCGACCGGGTCGCCGACCGGGCGGTGCAGGTCCACGGCGGCCTCGGGTACATGCGCTCGGTCCCGGTGGAGCGCTTTTACCGCGACGCCCGGCTCTTCCGCCTGTACGAGGGCACCAGCGAGGTGCAGCGGGTCATCATCGCCAAGCAGCTCCTCCGCGGGGTCGAGCAGTGAGCGCCGGCGCGGTCCCCGCCGGCCCGCCCGCCGTGCTCGTCGAGCAGCACGGCGCGGTGGCGCTGCTGCGGCTCAACCGTCCCGAGCGGCGCAACGCGCTCGACCTGGCCGACCGGTCCGAGCTGCTGGCGGCGCTGCGCGCCGCCAGCAGCGATCCCGGCTGCCGGGCGATCGTCCTGACCGGTGCGGGTCCGGTGTTCTCCGCCGGTGGGGACATCCGCTCGATGTCGCGGGATGCCGCGGTGGCGCGGCAGCGCCTCCAGCTGGTGAGCGACATCGCCCGGCTCCTGGTGACCACCGGGACGCCGGTCGTGTGCGCCGTCGAGGGCGGCGCCTTCGGACTGGGCCTGTCGCTGGCCTGCGCCGCCGATCTGGTGGTCGCCGGCTCCTCGGCCCGCTTCGTCGCCTCGTTCGCCCGGATCGGGCTGGTGGCCGACACCGGGCTCTTCTACACGCTCCCGAAGCGGGTCGGCGCCGGCCGGGCCCGCGAGCTCATGCTCACCGCGCGGACCGTGACGGCGGAGGAGGCCCACCGGATCGGCCTCGTGGACGAGGTCGTCGCGGACGGCACCGCGGTCGACCGGGCGCTGGCGGTCGCGCAGGACCTCGCGGCGGCGTCCCCGGCGGCGACCGCCGGTCTCAAGCAGATCCTGGCCGCGGACGACCAGTCCCTGGACGCCGTCCTCGCCGCCGAGGAGCGGGTGCAGGTGGAGCTGCTGGCGGGAGCGGACTTCGCGGAGGGCCGGTCGGCGTTCTTCGAGCGCCGTCGCCCGGTCTTCCCGGGCAGCGACCCGGCCTGAGCGGACGCCGTCGCCGCGCGCGGCCGGCCGGGGCACCGGTCCGGCCGGCCGGCGACGGCGGAGAGCGCTGGTCTCAGGCGGTGCCGAACCGGCGCTGCCGGGACGCGAACTCCTCGCACGCCTGCCACAGGTGCCGGCGGTCGAAGTCGGGCCAGAGGGTGTCCAGGAAGACGAACTCCGCGTAGGCCGACTGCCACAGCAGGAAGTTGCTGGTCCGGTTCTCCCCGGAGCTGCGCACGAACAGGTCGACGTCGGCCATGTCCGGCTCGTCGAGGAAGCGCGCGACGGTGCGCTCGTCGATCTTGTCGGGGTTCAGCCGGCCGGCCGCGACCTCCCGGGCGATGGCGGCCGCCGCGTCGGCGATCTCGGCCCGGCCGCCGTAGTTCACGCACATGGTGAGGGTCAGGACGTCGTTGTCCTTGGTGAGCTCCTCGGCGGCCTCGAGCTCCTTGATCACCGATCGCCACAGCCTCGGCCGGCGACCGGCCCAGCGCACCCGCACGCCGAGCTCGTGCATCTCGTCCCGGCGGCGGCGGATGACGTCGCGGTTGAACCCCATGAGGAAGCGGACCTCGTCGGGGCTGCGCCGCCAGTTCTCGGTGGAGAAGGCGTAGGCGCTGATCGCCTTGACGCCCAGCTCGATGGCGCCCTCGACGCAGTCGAACAGCGAGGACTCCCCCGCCTCGTGCCCGGCGGTGCGGGGCAGCCCGCGCTGCTTGGCCCAGCGGCCGTTGCCGTCCATCACGATGGCGACGTGCTGGGGCACCTTGTCCTTCGGCAGCTGCGGCGGGCGCGCGCCGGACGGGTGCGGGCTGGGGGCCTTGACCTCACGCCTCACTCAGCAGGCTCACTTCCCGGCGCGGTGCCGACGGATCGGTTCGGTCGACCAGCGGCAGCGAGCGCAGCCCGCGCTCCAGGTGCCACTGCAGGAGGGCGGCCACCAGGCCGCTGCCCTCACGCCGGTTGATGCCCTGGCTGGCCTCGGCCCGGCCCCAGTCACCGGTGAGCAGCGCGTCGAGCAGCTCGATGGTGACCGGGCTGGGCATGGCCGAGCCGGTCGGCCGGCAGGCGGGGCAGACGGTGCCGCCCGCGGGGACGGAGAAGTGCCGGTGCGGGCCGACCTCGCCGCAGCGGGCGCAGTCGGCCAGCGCCGGCTCCCAGCCGGCCACCGACATGGCCCGCAGCAGGAACGCGTCGAGCACCAGCGTCGCGGGGTGGGTCTTCTCCCCCAGCGCGCGCAGCGCACCGACCACGAGGAGGAAAAGCCGCAGCGAGGGCTCCTTCTCCTCGGCGGTCAGCCGGTCGGCGGTCTCCAGGACGGCGGTGCCGGCGGTGTAGGCCGGGTAGTCGGCCACGATCTCCTGGCCGTAGGAGCGGATCGACTCCGCCTGGCTGACGATGTCGAGGTTGCGGCCGGTGTACAGCTGCAGGTCGACGTGGGTGAACGGCTCCAGCCGGGCGCCGAACTTGCTCTTGGTGCGGCGCACGCCCTTGGCCACCGCGCGCACCTTGCCCTGCCGACGGGTGAGCACCGTGATGATCCGGTCGGCCTCACCGAGCTTCTGGGTGCGCAGGACGATGCCCTCGTCCCGGTAGAGCGCCTTCGGCGTGTGCGCGCTCAATAGCCCAGCCTGTTCAGCTTCTTCGGGTCGTCCTGCCACTCGCCCAGCACGGTGACGTGCAGCTCCAGGTGCACCCGGGCGTCCAGCAGCGTCTCCATGCCCGCCCGGGCCTCGGTGCCGATCGCCTTGATGATGTTCCCGCCCTTGCCCAGCAGCATCGGCTTCTGGCTCGGCCGCTCGCAGTGCAGCAGCGCGTGCACCTCCACGAGCTCGCCCCCGGCGCGCTTGGGGTCGGGTCGCCGGTTCATCTCCTCCACCGTGACGGCGAGGGAGTGCGGCACCTCCTGGCGCACCTTCTCCAGCGCCGCCTCGCGGATCAGCTCGGCGATCTGCCGCTCGACGTCCTCGTCGGTGGTCTGCTCCTCCGGGTACAGCGGGGGGCCCTCGGGCAGGAGCTTGATCAGCAGGTCCTCGAGCAGCTCGACCTGGTCGCCGCCGACCGCGCTGACCGGCACCACCTCGGCGGCCTCGACCAGCCGGCTGGCGGCCACGAGCTGCTCGGTGACCTGCTTCTTCCCCGCGGCGTCGGTCTTCGTGACGACCACGACCACCGGCGCCGTCACCTCGGCGAGCTGTCGGGCGATGAACTTGTCGCCGGTGCCCACGGGCTGGTCGGCCGGGATGCAGAAGACGATCACGTCGACGTCGGAGAGGGTGTCGCGGACGACGTCGTTGAGCCGCTTGCCCAGCAGGCTCTTGGGCTTGTGCAGCCCCGGGGTGTCGACCAGCACGAGCTGCCCGCCCGGCCGGTGGACGACGCCGCGGATGGCGTGCCGGGTGGTCTGCGGGCGGTTGCTGACGATGCCGACCTTCTCGCCCACCATCGCGTTGGTCAGCGTGGTCTTGCCGGCGTTGGGACGCCCGACCAGCGCGACGAAGCCACTGCGGTACGGCTGGTCAGGGACGGTCACGGCAGCCAGTCTCCCACCGGCGGCCGACATCCCCGCGCGGCGGACTCCCGACGCGCGAGCCGCGGGCCCGTCGCCGAGCAGCGGTTCCGACCAGGGGCGGCCGATCCGGTCGCGGCGGACGGCGGCGAGCCGGCCGAGCACGCGGACGCCGGCCACGGCATCGCCCAGCAGCCGGCGACCGACCTCGCCCCAGGAGCCGGCCGGCCCGCGGGCGGGACCGGTGCCGGAGCGCCCCAGCCGCTGCAGGACGAGCAGGAGCAGGAGGAGGAACAGCAACGTCGTCACGCCCTCGACGATCCGCCCTCCCCGCTCGGTCCGGAAGTGGCAGGGACGACGTCGTGCGCAAGGAACCTGCCGGAGCCCGACCGGCCGTGCCCGGAGGTCCCCGGCGCCGCCGGGCCACCGGCACCGGGTCGCCGCACCGGGTCGCCGGCGGGAGCTGGGATGATCGTCGCCGTGCCAGGACGTGAGCGGAACCGGGCCCGGCCGCCCCGTGCGGCGGCGGACCGCGAGCGGCGGCTGCACGTCGAGCAGGTGCGCGGGCACCGCTTCGTCGTCGGCTGGGGACCCAGGCGCTCGGCCACCGTCGTCCCCGCTCCGCTGCGCTACTGGCAGTACCGCCCCGCGGGCCTGGTGGCGCTCGGCCTGGCCGTGGTCGTCGTCGCGGCCTGGATGGCGCTCTTCGCCTGGCGCGGCGGCTGGCCCGCCGCGCGGGAGGAGCTGCCGCTGGCGCTGGCCGCGGGCGTCGTCGTGTACGCCGTGAACACCCGCCGGGTGACGGTGTCCGACCACGGCCTCTCGTTCGACGTCGCCGGCACCCGGACCGACGCGTCGTCGGTGATCCCGTCGGCGCTGGTGCGGGACGTCCGCACCGGCCGGCCGCCGGCCGGCTGGCCGAGCCCGGCGAAGCGCGGCGGCTGGTGGCCGGGGCGCACCCGCGTCGCCGTCCGGTACCGGACCGACGACGGCGAGCAGGCGCTCACGCTCTGGGCGCGGGACCCCGCTGCGTTCGCCGAGGCCCTCGGCGTGCCGCCGACCCGTTAGACCGAGGTGCGCAGCACGCCGTCGGGGCCGGCGAGGTGGACCGGCGCGGCGGGCGTGAGGTCGCGGACGGCGGCCAGCCCCTCCTGCTCCACGGCGTCGGCGGCGGAGACGACCACGGCGGCCTCCAGCCCCTCGACCCCGCTGGAGACCGCAGCCGCGACGGCGGCCTGCAGCGCCGAGAGCCGCAGGGAGGGCAGCGCCACGCTCGCCGCCACGTAGGTGCGGCCGTCGGTGTCGCGCACCGCCGCGCCCTCGGCGGCGCCGGTCCGGCCGCGCGCCGACCGGGCCAGGGTGACGAGCTTCGCGTCCTCGGGGTGCAGTTCAGCCACGGTGCGTCAGCCTTCCACGGCGGCCGGCAGCTCCGCGCGGGTGGCCCCGGACGGCTGCCGCTCGTCGGTGTGCTCCTCGCCGTCCTCCGACGGCTCGGGCAGCCGGCAGACCAGCAGGGTGTCGATCCGGTTGCGGCGGCCACCGGTGCTCTCGGCCACCAGGCGCAGCCCGCTGACCTCGGCCGCGGCGCCCTCGATCGGCACCCGGCCGAGCTCGCGGGCCAGCAGGCCGCCGACGGTCTCGACGTCGTCGTCCTCGGGCAGCTCGACGTCGAACAGCTCCGCGAGGTCCCCCACCGGGAGCCGGGCGGTGATCCGCACCGAGCCGTCGGCCAGCTCCTCGACCGGCGGACGCTGGAAGGCGTCGTGCTCGTCGGCGATCTCACCGACGATCTCCTCGAGGATGTCCTCGATGGTCACCAGCCCGGCGAAGCCGCCGTACTCGTCGACCACGATCGCGATGTGGATCCGCTGCGCCTGCATGTCGCGGAGCAGCTCGTCGACCGGCTTGGACTCCGGCACGAAGGTCGGGGTGCGCATCAGCTCCTCGACGCGGGGCCCGCGCTGGTCGGGGCTGTGCTGCGACCGCCGGACGAGGTCCTTGAGGTAGACGACGCCGACGACGTCGTCGACGTTCTCGCCGATGACCGGGATGCGGCTGAAGCCGCTGCGCAGGGCGAGGGCGAGGGCCTGCCGGACGGTCTTGGTGCGCTCGATCCAGACGACGTCGGTACGCGGCACCATCACCTCGCGGGCGATGGTGTCACCCAGCTCGAACACCGAGTGGATCATGTTCCGCTCGCCGGACTCCACCACCCCGCGCTCCTCGGCCATGTCGACCAGCTCGCGCAGCTCCACCTCCGAGGAGAAGGGGCCGTCGCGGAAACCGCGGCCGGGGGTGATCGCGTTGCCGACAAGGATCAGCAGGGTGGCGACCGGGCCGAGGACCCGGCCGAGCAGCCGGACGACGCCGGCCGTGGCCAGCGCCGTGCCGTAGGCGTGCTGCCGCCCGAGCGTGCGGGGACCGACACCGACGAGCACGTAGCTGACCACGGTCATGACGCCGGCCGCGGCCAGGACCGCCTGCAGCGTGCTGTCCCACAGGTCGAAGAAGAGCAGCGCCACGATGACCGTGGCGACCATCTCGCAGACGATCCGCAGCAGCAGGAGCAGCGAGACGTGCCGCGCCCGCTCGGCGACGATCTGCTCGAGCGCCGCCGCGCGCTTGACGCCGTCCCGGCGGAGCTCCTCGACCCGGGCCTTCGAGACCCGCTGGAGAGCCGCCTCCATCGCGCCGAACAGACCGGCGAGCGGAACCAGGCAGATGGCGACCACCAGACCGGTGATCGCGGCCGCGGTCACTGCTGGGTCTCGGTCATCGGGGACCGGTCTCCTGACCTGCCGGCGCACCGGTCACCGGCTCGCGCGGAGCGGCGCGCCACGCGTCGATGAGCTTCGACTGGAGACCGAACATCTCCTTCTCCTCGTCGGGCTCCATGTGGTCGTAGCCCAGCAGGTGCAGCACGCCGTGGGTGGCCAGCAGCACCAGCTCGTCGTCCATGGTGTGCCCGGCGGCCCGCGCCTGGCGGACGGCGACGGTGGGGCAGAGCACGATGTCGCCGAGCAGCGCCGGACCGGGGTCGGGATCGTCGGGCCGCCCGGTGTCGAACTCGTCCATGGGGAAGGCCAGCACGTCGGTGGGGCCCTTCTCCCCCATCCACCGCTCGTGCAGGCTGCTCATGTAGTCGGCGTCGACGCACAGCACCGACAGCTCGGCCATCGGGTTGATCTTCATCTCGCCGAGGACGAACCGGCAGATGCCGGCCAGCTCGGCCTCGTCGACGGCGATCTCGGACTCGTTGGAGACCTCGACGGGCACGGTGGTCAGCTCCCCTGTCGGCGCGGGCGGGTCTGCCGGACCGGCGCGCCACCGGCCGGCCGGGACGTCACGGCGGGCTGCCGGGTGGCGTCCCAGCGCTCGTAGGCGTCGACGATGTGGCCGACCAGCCGGTGCCGGACGACGTCGGTGCTGGTCAAGTTGGCGAAGTGCACGTCGTCGATCCCGTCCAGGATCTCGCGGACGATCTTGAGGCCGCTCTGCGCGCCGCCGGGGAGGTCGACCTGCGTGACGTCACCGGTGACCACGATCTTGGACCCGAAGCCGAGCCGGGTGAGGAACATCTTCATCTGCTCGGCAGTCGTGTTCTGCGCCTCGTCGAGGATGACGAACGCGTCGTTGAGGGTGTTGTGCGTGACGAGGAAGTCGTCCGTCACGTACAGCGAGTCCTGCGCTGCCACCTGGATGCACATCGTCTCCACCTCGCCGACCGGCTCGATGCTGTGGATGAAGCGCATCGGCCGGCCACCGCCCGTGGCGTCGTAGATCTGACGCTTGCGCGCGAGCCGGAACGGCTGCACACCGGCGGGCAGTCGGATGTCGAGGATGTGGGCCGCGTGCCGGTGGTGGACCGGACGACCGAGCGCCAGGCCGGGACGTCGGCCGGCGGCGGCACGGGTGCGCGAGGTGACCACGCCGCCCAGCGAGCGGACCAGGAACATGACGTCGTCCCGCAGCCGCTCGGACGTCGTCGTGTACTGGACGCGACAGGTGCGGCCCCGCTGCTGCACCGGGCCGCCGTCGGAGTCCAGGAGCCCCTGCAGCAGGGCGGTCCGGACCTCGGCCGAGTTGTGCGAATACACCCAGGGCACGAATTTCGTCTCGGGCCGCCGGCCCGCCAGTCCGAGCTCACGGATGGCCTCGGTCACCGGGTTCGCGATGCGCAGACCGCCCCGGCCACCGTCGACGTGGTGCAGGACGTAATCAGGCCCGGCCTTGTGCCGTACCTCGATGCCCTCGAGCGCCGACTCGAGCGCAACGGCCAGTTCGGGATCCGCCGTCGAGAAGGACGGGGTGGTGGACGTCGTCAGGCAGCCGTCTCCGAGCAGCAGCCCGAGCGCGTAGGGGTCGAGCGGCACCTCCTGCGGCTCGAATTCGACCGGGGCGACGAGCGGCAATTCGTACCGGTGGGCATGCGCGCCCCAGCGCAGGTTGCCGAGCATCTCCTGCGTCTCGAGGGTGCGGGTCTTCCCTCGACGTCGGTCGTCGGGCGTCGTCACGGTCCACAGGTGTTCGCCACAGGCGAGCGTCGATGCGCCGTCCTGCGTGGTCACCCGGTAGACCGGCTTGCGGCCCTGCGGGTAGACGCCGAGCACCGGAGTCGGCAGGCCGTCGGACCCGACGACGAGATCACCGATCTGCAGCGTGCCGATCGGCATGAACCCGTTCGGGGTGAGGACGGCCGCATCGTACGGCTGCGCCCGGCCCCGCATGTAGGCCAATGGCGCCACTTCGATCGTTCCGGACTGCATGAGCCGCGGGATCGACTCCGGGTCGACCATGTCGTGCAGCGCGTCGTACAGCGGCCGCAGGTACGGGTCGATCTTCTCCGACAGCGTGCCGGGCAGGTAGCCGAGCCGCTCCCCCGCCTCGACGGCGGGCCGGGTGAGGATGATCCGGTTGACCTGCTTGGTGGTCAGCGCCTGCACCGCCTTGGCCATGGCCAGGTAGGTCTTGCCGGTACCGGCCGGGCCGATGCCGAAGACGACGGTGTGCGTGTCGATGGCGTCGACGTAGCGCTTCTGGTTCAGCGTCTTCGGCCGGATCGTGCGGCCGCGCCGGCTGATGATGTCGAGGCTCAGCACGTCGGCCGGGCGCTCGGAGCCGCCGGACCTCAGCATCGCGATGACCCGGCGGACCGAGTCGGGGCGCAGCTGCTGGCCGGTGCCCAGCAGCGCGATCAGCTCATCGAAGACCCGGACGGCGAAGGCGTTGTCGGCCGGCTGCCCGGTGACGGCGATCTCGTTGCCGCGCACGTGCACGTCGGCGTCGACCTCGGCCTCCACCAGCCGGAGCAGCTCGTCGGCGGACCCGAGCAGCGCGACCATGGGCACGCTGTCGGGCACGGTGAGGGTGGCCCGGACCGCGGCGGGGACGGCGCCCGCCGCGCTTCCGGTGGACGGGGCGGGCGGACCGGCGAACGCGCCGTCCGCGGCGGCGGCCTGCGCCGATGCCTCACGCGACGTGGGGGCACCTGGCACGGGGACGTTCGGGGAGGTGTCGGGCAAGAACCCTCGACCCTGCCTTCCTGCGACGGCGGTGTGCGGGAGACGCACGAGTGGACCCGCTCGACTCTACCCGCGCGCGACGACCCGAATCGCGGCTCGCCCGGACGGGTCAGCGGCCGGTGTAGCCGGCCTTCCCCGGCCCGTCGGTCAGGAAGGACGCCACCGCCCCGCGCAGGTCGTCGGTGGCGAACAGCGCCCCGGAGATCTCCGGGACCAGGGTGTCGGCTGCCCGGGCGCCCTCGCGGACGGCGACGGAGGCCAGCCGCTTGGTCGCCGCGTGCGCCACGGTGGGGCCGGCGGCGACCCGGTGCGCGTACGCGCGGGCCGCGTCGGCGAAGCCCTCGTCGGGGAGCACCCGGTTGACCACGTTCCAGCGCTCCAGGACGGCGGCCGGGTAGCGCTCGCCGGTGTAGACGAGCTCCTTGGCCCGGGCGGGGCCGGCGCGCTCGGCCAGCCGCTGCGGCCCGCCCATCGAGGGGGTCAGGCCCACGACGATCTCGACCAGGCCGAAAGACGCCTTCTCCGCGGCCAGCAGGATGTCGCAGGAGAGCGCCAGCTCGAAGGCGGCGGTCAGGCACAGCCCGTGCGCGGCGAAGACGGTCGGGACCGGGAGGTCCTCGAACGTGTTGGCCACCCGCAGCAGCCGGGCCCACAGCTCCCCGCCGACCCGGGCGGGCTCGGGGCCCTCGGCGATGTCGCGGAAGTAGGTGACGTCGACCCCGCCGGAGACCACCTTGCCGCGCGCCTCGACCAGCACGGCGCGGGCCCGGTCGGCCCGCGACGGATCGGTCAGCGCGACCAGCTCGCCGGCCACCGTCTCCAACGCGTCGAACGTCGCGGCGTCGAAGAGGTTCAGCGGGGGGTTGTCCAGGACGACGACGGCGACGTCCCCGTCGCGCTCGATGCGGAGGGGTGCGGTGCTCTCGGCCATGCCGTCACCCTCTCAGCACACCGGTCCGGCCGCACGGAGGCCCCGTCCCGGGAGGCCGGCTCAGCCGGGCGGCCAGCCCAGGTCGCGGCCCCCGAGCAGGTGCAGGTGGACGTGGTGGACGGTCTGCCCCGCCGCCGGCCCGGTATTGGCCACCAGCCGGTAACCGGGCTCGGCGCCGTCCCCGGCCACCAGCCCCTCCTGCCGGGCCACCGCGTGCGCGGCGGCCACGACCTCGCCCATCAGCGCGGGGTCGGCCTCGGCGAGCGCGCCGGCGGTCGGGTGGTGGTCGGTGGGGATCACCAGCACGTGCGTCGCGGCCTGCGGGTTGATGTCGCGGAAGGCGAGCACCCGGTCGGTCCGGTGGACGACGTCGGCGGGGATCTCACCGGCGACCATGCGGCAGAAGAGGCAGTCGGTCACGCCGTCGACCCTAGCCGGACCGGCCCGGGCCGTCCCGGGACGCCGGTGGCGGACCGCCGGCGTCCCGGAACCGCAGCCGTCAGCCGCTCTCGACGCCCAGGTAGGCCTGCACGATGCGCTCGTCGGCGAGCAGCTCGCCGGCCGGGCCGGAGTGCACCACCTCGCCGCTCTGCAGCACGTACCCGTGGTCGGCGGCGCGCAGCGCCCGGCGGGCGTTCTGCTCCACCAGCACGACCGTGGTGCCCGAGGCGCGGATCTCCTCGATGACGCGGAACACCTCGTCGACGATCTTGGGGGCCAGCCCCATCGACGGCTCGTCCATGAGCATCACCTTCGGCCCGGCGACCAGGGCGCGCGCGATGGCCAGCATCTGCTGCTCGCCGCCGGACAGCGCGCCGGCCGGCAGCGCCCGCCGCTCGGCCAGCACCGGGAACCGGTCGTACATCGCGTCGACGGAGCGCGCCCCGCCGGCCCCCGAGTGCCACGTGCCCATCTGGAGGTTCTCCTCGATGGTCAGCGTGGCGAGGATCTGCCGCCCCTCGGGCACCTGCACCAGCCCGCGGCCCACCAGCTTGTGCGCCGGCGTGCGGGTGATGTCCTGGCCCTCGAAGGTGATCCGCCCGCCGGCCGGCCGCAGCATGCCGGAGACGGCGTTGATGACCGAGGACTTGCCGGCCCCGTTCGCCCCGACCAGCGTCACCAGCGAGCCCTGCTCCGCCCGGAAGGAGACGTCCCGGACGGCCTCGACCCGCCCGTACGTGACCCGCAGGTCCTCCACGGTGAGGATGGGGTCGCTCATGTCGCATCCCTCGGGGTGGTGTCCGGTGTGTCCAGGGTGCCGGCGGCGCCGGGCCGCAGGTTGGTGACCGCGTCCGGGGGCGCGTCGTCGGCCCCGACCGCGGTCGCGCCGGCGCGGGCCGTCCCGGAGCGCGGGCCACCGTCCGCGTCGTCGTCGTCCGAACCGAGGTAGGCCTCGATGACTGCCGGGTCGGCGGCGATCGCGTCCGGCGCACCGCTGGCGATCACCTCGCCGAAGTTGAGGACGACGACCCGGGTGCAGGTCTGCAGGACCATGCCGACGTTGTGCTCGATGAACAGGATGGTCAGCCCGTCCTGCGCCAGCGACCGGATCAGCTCCGACAGCCGCGACGCCTCGACGTGGTTCATCCCCGCCGCCGGCTCGTCCAGGATCAGCAGGGACGGGTCCGACGCCAGCGCGCGGGCGATCTCGAGCCGGCGCTGGTCGCCGTAGGACAGGGCCTCGGCCCGGGTCGAGGCCAGCGAGGTCAGCCCGACCCGCTCCAGGCAGCGGGCCGCCTGCCGCAGCGCGGCCTGCTCGTCCCGGCGCGCCGACGGCAGCCACAGCAGCCGCCGCAGGAAGGTCGGCCGGCTGACCAGGTGCGCGCCGACCAGAACGTTCTCCAGCGCCGACAGCCGGTTGAACAGCTTCGAGTGCTGGAACGTCCGGCTCACCCCGGCCGCCGCGATCCGGTGCACGGGTGTGCTGCCGACCGCTGTCCCGAGCACCGTCGCGCTGCCCGAGCTGGGCGGGACCAGGCCGCTGATCATGTTGACCAGCGTCGTCTTGCCCGCCCCGTTGGGCCCGATCAGCCCGACGACCTCCCCGGCCCGGATCTCCAGGTCCACGCCGCGGACGGCGTGCACCCCGCCGTACTCCTTGCCCAGGCCGGCGAGGGTGACCACCGGCTCGCCGGCCGCCGGGTGGCGACGACCGGCGAGTCCGGTGGCGTCGTCGTCGCCCGTGCCGGAGGGCATGCGGCTCCGGCGCGGGATGAGGCTGGCCAGGCCACCGGGCAGGAAGAGGATGACGACCAGCAGCAGCAGGCCGGCGAGGAACGGCCGGATCCAGCCGGCCTCCACCCCGACCGCCCGCTGGATCTCCGGGACCAGCGTCTGGAACCCGCTGCCCAGCAGCGGCCCCAGGAACATCGTGGAGCCACCGACCACCGCGGTGACCAGCCCCTCGACGGCCGCCGTGAAGTCGAAGTCGTTGGGGGCGATGAGCCGGACGTAGTAGGCGTAGAGGACGCCGTACAGCCCGGCGACGGCGCCCGCGGTGACGAACGCTGCGAGCCGGTGCCGCCCGACGTCGATGCCCATCGAGCGCGCGGCGAGCTCGTCCTCGCGGATGGCCTCCAGCGCGCGGCCGTAGCGGGACCGGCCCATCCGCCAGAACCAGTAGGCGACGAGCGCCAGCGCGGTCCACGCCATGCCGACGGTGAGGATGCGCGGCACGCCGAGCCCCTGCGCGCCGCCGGTCCACCCCTGGTTGAGCAGCACCACCCGGACCGCCTCGGCGAACCCGAGGGTGGCGATGGCCAGGAAGACACCGCGCAGGTGCATGGTCGGCAGGCCGAGGACGACGGCGGCGAGCGCGCCGACCGACATGCCGATCGCCACGGCGATCAGCAGTGCGGGAACCTCCCCGACGTCGGCCCCGCTGGGCGCCAGGTAGGCCCCGGAGAACGCCGCGAGGGCGGCGAAGCCGGCCTGGCCGAGGCTGAGCTGCCCGGCGATCAGGACGGCGTAGAAGGAGTAGGCGAAGATCGCCCCGAGGGCGATGAAGGTCAGCGTGGTGGCGTACTGGTCCAGCATCAGACCTCCCGGACCTTCCGCGCGCCGAGCAGCCCCTGCGGGCGCAGCAGCAGGATCACGAACAGCAGGCCGAAGGCGATCACGTTCACCCAGGACGAGCCGATGTACTGGACGGCGAACACCTCGGCGAGGCCCAGCAGCAGCCCGCCGATGAGCGCGCCGGGCAGCGAGCCCATGCCGCCGACGATGATGACCGCCAGGCCCTTGAGCTCGATCGCCGCGCCCATGCCGAGCTGGGCGGTGTTCACGTTGATGGCGAACAGCACGCCGGCGACCGCGCCGAGCGCCGAGGAGATCGCGAAGGTGACCGCGGTGACCCGGTCGACGTTCACCCCGAGCACCCGCGCCGCCGTCGGGTTCTCCGCGACCGCGCGCATCCCCCGGCCCAGCCGGGTGCGGGTGACCATGTAGGTGAGGCCCACCATGAGGGCGAGGGAGACCCCGAGGATCACCACCTGCACGAGGGTCACCTGGGCGCCGAACACCTCGTACCGGGTGTCGGGGAACGAGCCCGGCGGGAACCGGCGGGTGTCGGGGCCGTAGCGCCACTGCAGCAGCGCGATGAGCATGCCGGCGAGCGCGATCGAGGAGATCAGGCCGGCGAAGTGGGCGTCGGGCCGGTTCTTGAGCGGCCGGAACGCCACGCGCTCGATGACCAGGCCCAGCACGGCGCCGAGGACGAACACGATCGGCAGCGCGGCCCAGAGGGACAGCCCGCCCCGCTCGACCAGCTCGATGCCGACGAAGGCGGAGGCGGCGAAGACCGCTGGGTGCGCGAGGTTCAGCCGGTCGAGGATGCCGAAGACCAGCGTGAAGCCGATGGCGAACAGCGCGTAGATCGAGCCGATGAAGATGCCGTTGAGGAGCTGCTGCACAGCGTTGCCTGTTCTCGTCGTGGGTGCCCGGGCACGGTAGCCGACACGTGGCCGGGGGCCCGGTCCGAGGACCGGGCCCCCGGTGGGGTCGCAGCGCGGCGCCGGCCGGTCACCCGGCCGGCGCCGCGTGCCGGCTCACTCGAGGACGGCGAACTGACCGTTCTCGACGACCTGCACGACGGCCGGGTGGTCGGCGTCCCGGTTCTCGTCGATGGAGAACTCACCGAGGACCGTGGGCACGTCCTCGATCTCGCCGAGCGCCTCCTTGATGCTGTCCCGCTCCGCGGAGCAGTTGGCGCGCACGGCCTGGTCGACCAGCTTGAGCCCGGTGTAGGCCTGGGCGGCGAACTGGTCGGGCTGCGCGCCGTACTCGGCCTCGTAGGCCTCGAGGAACGCCTGGTTCTCCGGGTTGTCGGAGGAGGAGTTCCACGCGGCGCCGACGACGACGCCCTCGGCCGCCTCGCCGGCGTCGGCCATCAGCGTCGGGTTGTTGAACCCGTTGCCGCCGATGATCGGCACCTCGATGCCGAGCTCGCGGGCCTGGGTCACCAGCGGCACGGCGGCCTCGATCAGCGCCGAGACCACCAGCGCATCCGGGTCGCTCTGCTGGGCCTGGGTCAGCAGGGCACGGAAGTCGGTGTCGGACTTGGAGAAGGTGATCGTCTCGGTGACGTTCACGCCCTCCTCCTCCAGCGCGGCGGCGAACGCCTCGTAGCCGGACTCGGTGAAGGCGTCGTCGTTGCTGTACATGACCACGACGTCCTCGAGCCCGAACTGCTCGGTCGCCTGCGCGACCGTCTGCGGGATCACCGCCTGCTCGGTGAGCGAGTCGCGGAAGATGTAGTCGCCGATCTCGGTGACTCCCGCGGCGGTGTTGGAGATGCCCAGCACCGGGACCCCGGCCTCCTGGGCGATCGGGTCGGCCTGGACGGCGGCGTTGGACAGCGTGGGCCCGATGATCAGGCTGACGCCGTCGGAGACGAACTCGTCGAACAGCGTGATGGCCTGGCGCGGATCGGTCTGGTCGTCCTCGATCGTGAGGTCGTAGGTGACGCCGTCCTGCTCCGCGAGGTCCGCGGCGGCGAGCTCCAGGCCGCGCTGCTGGGACTCGCCGTAGCTGGCCGCCGCACCGGTCAGGCTGAGCACCGCGCCGATGGGCACCTCGCCCTCGATGGTGCACGACTCGCCGCTGCCCTCGCCGGTCAGGCCGCCGGAGGCGGAGGAGTCGCCGCCGCCGGAGTCGCCGGAGGAGCAGGAGGCGAGGAGCAGCGCCGCGGCGCCGGCCGCGGCAACGGTGTAGAGCTTGGTGCGCATGTCTCTCCCTTGTCGAGCACGACGACCACGCGGGCCCCGACGAGGCGGCCGCGCGCTCCCGGGGGCGGACGGGGCCTGCCCGTGCCACCCGGGCATCGTGGGCCGACCGAGGCCGGTCGGCCGGTTACGGCCGTCACCCTAGGCACCTCCGGCCGGGCTCCCGGCAGGGACGCGGGAAGCGTGCCCAGAACGTGACCGGCCGGAAGCCCGCGGATGCGCGTCGGCGGCACGGCGCGCCGAGCCCACCACGCCGGGTGCAGGATGGGGCGCCCCCTCTCCCCCTTCGCCGGAGGCCATCGTGTCCCGTCCCGTCCCCCCTGCGCGCACGTAGTGCGCGGCGCAGTCGCCGCCCGGTCGGGTGGCCTCGATCCCGGAAACGACCCCCTGCTCCCCCGCTTCTCCCGCCGGACCCTGCTGGCCGGCACCGGGCTGGCCGTCGCCGCCGCCCTCGCCGGGTGCGGCGCCACCGCCCCGGAGGCGGCCACCGCCGCTCCCCGTCCCCTGCGCATCGGCGCGATCCCGGACCAGGACCCGGAGGTCCTGCAGCGGCTGCACGGCACCGTCGCCGACTCGCTGTCCGGAGCACTCGGCCTGGCGGTCGAGTACGTGCCGGTCACCGACTACGCCGCCGCCGTCTCCCTCTTCCGTACCGGGGACCTTGACCTCGTCTGGTTCGGCGGGCTGACCGGCGTCCAGGCCCGCCTGCAGACCGCTGGTTCGGTGCCGATCGCGCAGCGCGACATCGACGAGGAGTTCCACTCCGTGTTCGTGGTCAACGCGAGCACCGGCCTGGCCCCGTCCGACGACCTCGCCCCGCTGGGCGATCTGCGGTTCACCTACGGCAGCGAGACCTCGACCTCCGGCCGGCTGATGCCCGCCTGGTTCCTGCGCGAGGCGGGCGTCGACCCGGAGGGCTTCCCGGGCGGGCCGGGCTTCTCCGGCTCGCACGACGCGACGCTGGCGCTGGTCGCGGCGGGCAGCTACCAGGCGGGGGTCCTCAACGAGCAGGTGTGGACGTCGCGCCGCGAGGCCGGGGAGGTCGACCCGGCGGTGGTCGCCTACGCCCGCACCCCCGCCTACTCCGACTACCACTGGCTGCTGGGCCCCTCGGCCGTCGAGCGGCTGGGCGCCGACCTGCCCGACCGGCTGACGGAGTACTTCACCGGCCTGTCGGCCGACGACCCCGCCGACGCCGAGGTGCTCGAGCTGTTCGGCGCGGGTTCCTTCGTGCCCACCGACGCGGCGAACTACGAGCAGATCGAGGAGATCGGCCGCGACCTCGGGCTCGTCAACTGAGCGAGGTCGCGCGGCTCACCGGCATCGAGGTCCGCTTCGGCGGCACGCCCGCCCTCGCCGGGGTGGACCTCGCGGTGGCCGCGGGCGAGCGGATCGCCGTCGTCGGCGCCTCGGGCGCGGGCAAGTCGACGCTGCTCAACGTGCTCAACGGCGCGGTGCCGCCGAGCGCCGGGCAGGTGCGGGTGCTGGGCCGGGACCCGGCGTCGCTGCGCGGCCGGGAGCTGCGCCGGCTGCGCGCCCGCACCGGCACCGTCCACCAGCACCTGGAGCTGACCGGCGCGCTGCGGGTGGTGCACAACGTCAACGCCGGGCGGCTGGGCTCCTGGCCGGCCGCCCGGGCGGCGTGGTCGCTGATCCGGCCGCAGGACCCCGCGACGGTGCGGCACGCCCTGGACCGGGTGGGGCTGGCCGACCGGATGTACGAGCGCACCGACCGGCTCTCCGGCGGGCAGCGGCAGCGGGTGGCGCTGGCCCGCCTGCTCGTGCAGCAGCCGGACCTCGTGCTCGCCGACGAGCCGGCGTCCGCCCTCGACCCGGCCCTGGCCGACCTCGCCCTCGGTCTGCTGGGCGACCTCGCGACCGGGCGGGGCGGCGCGCTGCTGGCCTGCCTGCACGACCCGGCCCTCGCGCTGCGGCACTGCGACCGGGTCGTCGGCCTCGCCGCCGGCCGGATGGTCCTGGACGCCCCCGCCGGCGACCTGACCGTGGCGGAGCTGGAGCGGTTCTACGGGGTCACCCGGTGACGGCGCTCCTCGACCGGGCGGCGCCGCCGGCACCGCGGCTGCACCGGAACCGGCGGCGGTGGGCGTGGGCGCTGGCCGGCGTCGTCCTGCTCGGCTGGGCGCTGGCCGGCAGCGGGCTGTTCTCCGGGCCGGTGCTCAACCCCGCCGGCGCGGCCCAGGCCGGCCGCTTCGTCTCCGCCGCACTGCACCCGGAGCTGGGGGCGGAGTTCCTCGCCGTCGTCGTGGGCTCCACGCTGGTGACCGTCGCCTACGCCGTCCTGGGCGCCGGGCTGGCCGTGCTGCTCGGCGCCCTGGCCGCGGTCCCGGTCTCCCGCACCGCCTGGGGCGGGCGGCGCGCCGGCTGGCTGCTGACCCGCGGAGCCCTGGCGCTGCCCCGGGGTCTGCACGAGGCGGTGTGGGGCCTGCTGCTGGTCAACGTGCTCGGACTCGACCCGTGGGTGGGCGTGCTGGCCATCGCCGTCCCCTACGGCGCGATCACCGCCAAGGTCTTCGCCGACCTGCTCGACGAGGTGCCCCGCGGCAGCCACGACGCCCTCCTCGCGGCCGGCGCCGGACGAGGGACGGCGGCGCTGTACGGGCTGCTGCCCGCGGCCGCCGGCGGGCTGCTCTCGTACTCCTTCTACCGGCTGGAGTGCGCGGTCCGGTCGGCCGTCGTCCTGGGGCTGATCGGGGCCGGCGGGCTGGGCTACCAGCTGGCACTGTCGTTCACGTCGCTGCGCTGGGAGCAGGTGTGGACGACGGTCTACGCGCTCGCGCTGCTGTGCCTGCTGGCCGACGTCGGCGGCCGGGCGGTGCGCCGCCGGGTCGCGGCGCCCCGGCGCTCGGGGTCCGGGCGCGACCCGCTGCTCGCCGGCGCGGTGCTCGCCGTCGTCGCCGCGGGCGGCTGGGCGGTCTGGTACCTGGCGCTCTCCCCCGCCGCGCTCGTCTCCGCGCGCACCCGCGAGCAGCTGGCCTACGTCGCCTCGGCCGCGTGGCCACCCGCCGTGGACGGCGAGCTGCTCGGCGACGTCTGGGCCACCGGCCTGGAAGCGCTGCGGATGTCGGTCCTGGCGATCGCGTTCGCCGCCGCCGGTGCGGTGGCGCTAGCCGCTCTCGTCGCGCGCCCGCCCGGTGCGGTCGGGCCGGTGCGACGCACCACCGGGGTGCTGCTCCGGCTGGCCCTGCTCCTGCTGCGCGCCGTCCCGCCGCCGGTGTGGGCGCTGGTGCTGCTGTTCGTCCTGCTGCCCGGCGTCCTGCCCGGCGCGCTCGCCCTCGGCGTCTACACCCTCGGCGTGCTCGGCCGGCTGGTCGGCGAGGCCGTCGAGGAGGCCGACCGGCGCCCGGCCGAGGCGCTGCGGGCCATGGGGTCCTCGCCGGTCGGCCGGTGGCTCTACGGCTCCGCCCCGGCGCTCGCCGGCCCGGTGCTGGCGCTGTCGCTCTACCGCTGGGAGGTGGCGATCCGCGACACCGTGCTCGTCGGCCTGCTCGGGGCCGGCGGGATCGGAGTGCTGCTGTCGGCCCGGACGTCGGCGTTCGACTGGCCGGCCGTGACCACCGTGCTGGCGGCGATCGTGCTGCTGACCTTCCTGGTCGACCTGGTCAGCGACCGCGCCCGCGCCGCCCTGCGCTGAACCGGGCCGTGGCGCCCGCATGCGCCTTACTGCGGTCATCCGGCGTCCGATAACCGCAGTGAGACGTGTGCGGGTGAGCGCAGCGTCCAGGCCTCGCTAGGTCCAGCGGGTGCGGGCGGACAACGCGGCGAGGGCGGCGGCGCCGGCCGTGGAGGTGCGCAGCACCTCGGGGCCGAGGCGCACCGGCTCGGCGCCGGCGGCGCGGAAGGCAACCACCTCGCCGTCGGAGAGCCCGCCCTCCGGGCCGACGACGATCACGACCGTGCCCGCGCCGCCCTGCGCTGAAGTGAGCCGTAGCGCCCGCATGCGCCTTACTGCGGTCATCCGGCGTCCGATAACCGCAGTGAGACGTATGTGGGTGAGCGCAGCGTCCAGGCCGCGTCAGGTCCAGCGGGTGCGGGTGAGCGCAGCGTCCAGGCCGCGTCAGGTCCAGCGGGTGCGGGTGAGCGCAGCGTCCAGGCCGCGTCAGGTCCAGCGGGTGCGGGCGGACAGCGTCCAGGCCTCGCTAGGTCCAGCGGGTGCGGGCGGACAGCGCGGCGAGGGCGGCGGCGCCGGCCGTGGAGGTGCGCAGCACCTCGGGGCCCAGGCGCACCGGCTCGGCGCCGGCGGCGCGGAAGGCGACCACCTCGCCGTCGGAGAGCCCGCCCTCCGGGCCGACGACGATCACGACCGTGCCCGCCTGCGGGACGGTCAGCTCCGCCAGCGGACGGCGGGCCTGCTCGTGCAGGACGACGGCGAGGTCGGCGTCGCCCAGCAGCCCGCAGACCTCGCGGGTGGTCATCGGCTCGGTGACCTCGGGCAGCCGCGGCCGGCGGGACTGCTTGCCGGCCGCGCGGGCGGCGGCGCGCCACTTGGCGACGCCTTTGCCCACCCGGTCGTCGCGCCAGCGGGTCACGCAGCGCGCGGCCTGCCACGGCACGATGCGGTCGACGCCCAGCTCGGTGGCGAGATCGACCGCCAGGGGGCCGCGGTCGCCCTTCGGCAGCGCCTGCACCAGGACGAACTCCGGGTCCGGCTCGGGCGCCTCGAACCGGGCCTGCACCGCCACCCGCAGCCCCTCGGGCCCGGCGGCGACGACGTGCCCCTCGGCGACGGCGCCTCGGCCGTCACCCACGTGCACCCGCTCCCCGGGCTGGAGCCGCAGCACCTCGACGGCGTGCCGCCCCTCGGGCCCGGCGACCAGCAGCTCGTCGGTCCCCGGCAGGTCCTCGACCAGGAAGAGGGGGGCGCCGTCCGGTTCCGGGCTGCTCACGCTCAGCGCCCGTTGAACGCGTCGCGGACCCGGGAGAACAGCCCGCCCTGGGCCTCGCGGTGGGAGTCGGCCTGGTCCTCCCCGCGCAGCGCCGCGAGCTCGCGCAGCAGCTTCTCCTGCTCGCCGTCGAGCCTGGTCGGCGTCTGCACCTCGACGTGCACCACCAGGTTGCCGCGCCCGGTGGCGCGCAGCCGGGGAGCGCCGTGCGCGCGGAGGGTCAGCACGCTGCCGGACTGGGTGCCGGGGCGGATGTCCAGCTCCTCCTCGCCGTCCAGCGTCTTGAGGTTCAGCGTGGTGCCGAGCGCCGCCGACGTCATCGGGAGGGTCACCCGGCAGTGCAGGTCCTCGCCGTCGCGGGTGAACACGTCGTGCGGCCGCTCCCGCACCTCGACGTAGAGGTCGCCCGCCGGGCCGCCGCCGGGGCCGACCTCGCCCTGCCCGGTGAGCCGGATGCGCATGCCGTCCTCGACCCCGGCGGGCACCTTCACCGACAGGGTGCGGCGGGCCCGGACGCGGCCGTCGCCGGCGCACTTCGGGCACGGCTCGGGGATGACCTGACCGGTGCCCGAGCAGGTCGGGCACGGCCGGCTGGAGACGACCTGGCCGAGGAAGCCGCGCTGCACGCTCTGCACCTCGCCGCGGCCCGAGCAGGTGCCGCAGGTGGCCACGTGGGTGCCGGGGGCGGTACCGGCACCGGCGCAGGTGTCGCAGAGGACGGCGGTGTCGACGGTGAGGTCCTTGGTGACGCCGAAGACGGTCTCGTCGAGCTCCAGCTCGACCGGGATGAGGGCGTCCCGGCCGGCGCGGGTGCGGCTGCGCGGCCCGCGGGTGGCGGCGCCACCGAAGAAGGCGTCCATGATGTCGCCCAGGCCGCCGAACCCAGCGCCGCCGAAGCCCGCGCCGGCCCCGCCACCGCTGTCGAACGGGTCACCGCCCAGGTCGACGATGCGGCGCTTCTCCGGATCGGTCAGCGCCTCGTAGGCGCGGGTGACCTCCTGGAAGCGCTCCTTGGCCTCGGGGTCGGGGTTGACGTCGGGGTGCAGATCACGGGCCAGCCGCCGGTAGGCGCGCTTGATGTCCTGATCGGTCGCCCCCTGGGCCAGGCCCAGCACGCCGTAGTAGTCGGTTGCCATCGAAGGTCTCGTCCTCAGCTCTCGGCCAGCAGGTGGCCGACGTAGCGGGCCACGGCACGGACCGCGGCCATGTTTCCTGGGTAGTCCATGCGGGTCGGCCCGACGACGCCGAGGCCACCGAGCGGCCGGTCGGTCGAGCCGTACCCGACGGTGACCAGCGAGGCGCCCGACAGCGCCTCGTGGGCGTTCTCCTCACCGATCCGCACCAGCACGGTGCTCGCGTCGACCTCGCCCATCAGGCGCAGGACGACGACCTGCTCCTCCAGCGCCTCGAGCAGCGGCTGCATCGTGCCGGGGAAGTCCATCGCGTTGCCGCGGGCGAGGTTCGCCGTCCCGCCGATGACCAGCCGGTCCTCGCTGGGCTCGACGAGGGTCTCCATCAGCGTCGCGCTGACCGCGGCGACCAGGGTCCGCAGGTGCGGCGGTGCCGTCTCCAGCAGCCCCGGCACCTTGTCCCCCGCCTCGCCGAGCCTGACCCCGGCGAACGCGGAGTTCAGCAGCGTGCGCAACTCCGGCACGGCGCCGGCGTCGAGGTCGGCCGGGCAGTCGACCACCCGCTGCTCCACCCGGCCGGTGTCGGTGATGAGCACGAGCAGCAGCCGGCCGGCCGCGACCTGCACGACCTCCAGGTGCCGGACGGCGCTGCGGGAGAGCGTCGGGTACTGGACGACGGCGACCTGGCGGGTGAGCTGCGCCAGCAGCCGCACCGTGCGGCCGAGCACGTCGTGCAGGTCGACGGCGCCGTCGAGGAACCGCTCGATCGCCCGGCGCTCGGCCGACGACAGCGGCTTCACCGCCGAGAGCCGGTCGACGAACAGCCGGTAGCCCTTGTCGGTGGGCACCCGCCCGGCGCTGGTGTGCGGCTGGGTGATGTAGCCCTGCTCCTCGAGCACCGCCATGTCGTTGCGGATGGTCGCCGGGGACACGCCGAGGTCGTGCCGCTCGGCGAGGGCCTTGCTGCCCACCGGGTCGTTGGTGGAGACGAAGTCCTGGACGATGGCCCGGAGGACCTCCAGGCGGCGTTCGTCGTGCGCCACGGTGTCACCTCCCCGTACCGGTCGACGCGCCGTGCGCAGCGCCCCCGGGATGCGGGACCCGCGGCGGCGGGCCGGCCGGGGACGACCCCGGCCTGGCACTCGCACGGACAGAGTGCCAGGCCAGCATACGTCCGCCCGGCGGTGCCGTCGCGTGGCTCGCGGGGCACGTGACGTGCGCCTCCCGACCGGCGACGGCCGGTCCCCGGCGGCGGCTAGGGTGGGGTGGGATGCCCCGGGACGGGGCGGAGAGCGGAGGTCGGTCCCCTGATCTTCAAAGGCGTGCGGAACGGCCGCCCGTATCCCGACCACGGGTTGTCCACCCGCGACTGGGCGATGATCCCGCCGCGGCAGGTCCGGCTGGACACCCTGACGACGACGAAGCGCGAGCTGGCCCTGGACGCGCTGCTGGCCGACGACTCGACCTTCTACGGCGACCTCTTCCCCCACGCGGTGCAGTGGCACGGGGAGCTGTACCTGGAGGACGGGCTGCACCGGGCGCTGCGGGCCGCCCTGCAGCAGCGCACCGTGATCCACGTGCGGGTGCTCGACCTCGACGCGCTCACCCCGGTGCAGACGCAGGCGGGCCCGGCGACCGCCGCCATCCCGGCCCAGCCCCCGGTGCCCGGCCGGCGCGGCGGCTGACCTACAGCCAGCCCTTCTCCTCCGCCACCCGCGCGGCCTCCACCCGGGTCCGGGCCCCGGTCTTGCCGATGGCCGACGACAGGTAGTTGCGCACCGTCCCCTCCGACAGGAACAGCCGGCCGGCGATGTCGGCGACCGTCGCGCCCCCGGCGGCGGCGCGCAGCACGTCCGCCTCGCGGGTGGACAGGGGCGTCGCGCCGATGGCCAGCGCGGCGGCGGCGAGGTCGCGGTCGATGACCCGCTCACCGGCCATGACCGCGCGGATGCCCCGGGCGAGCTCGGCGACGGGCGCGTCCTTGACCAGGAACCCGGCGGCGCCGACCTCCATGGCCCGGCGCAGGAAGCCCGGCCGCCCGAAGGTCGTGAGGATCACCGCCCGGCACGACGGCAGGACCGTGGCCAGCTCGCCGGCGGCGGTGAGCCCGTCCGCCCCGGGCATCTCGATGTCCAGCAGGGCGACGTCGGGCCGGTGCTCCACCGCGGCGGCGGCGACGGCGTCACCGCGGCCCACCTCGGCGACGACCTCGATGTCCTCCTCCAGCTCCAGCAGCGCGCGCAGCGCCCCGCGGACCATCGTCTGGTCCTCGGCCAGCAGTACCCGGATCACGGCGCCACCCCCTGCCCGGGGCCCCGCCCGGCCGCGACCGACGCGGCCACAGCGAGCACGGCGCACACGCGGAAGCCGCGGCCGTCGGCCGGGCCGTGCGCCAGGCGCCCGCCGGCGCTCGCCACCCGCTCGGCGAGCCCGCTGAGCCCGTCCCCGGCCGGCGCGGTGCTGCCCCGCCCGTCGTCGGTGACCGTCAGCTCGACGCGGTCCGCCGCGCGGGTCAGCCCGACGACGACCGTCCGGGCGTCGCTGTGCCGGAGCACGTTGGTGGTCGCCTCGCGGACCACCCAGCCCAGGACGGCGTCGACCGTGCCCGGCAGCGGCTCACCCGGGGCCGGGGCGCGCAGCGCGATGCCGGCGGCCGACAGCGCGGAGCGCGCCTCGGCCAGCGCCTGGGCCAGGCTGACCTGCCGGTAGCCGCTGACGGCGTCACGCACCTCCGCGAGCGCCCGCCGGGCGGCCGCCTCGACGTCGGCCATCTCCTGCCTCGCCCGCACCGGGTCGCGCTCGGCGAGCCGGCCGGCCAGCTCGCTCTTGAGCGCGATGAGCGACAGGCTGTGGCCGAGCAGGTCGTGCAGGTCGCGGGCGAAGCGCAGCCGCTCCTCGGCGACGGCGTTGCGGGCGAGCTCCTCCCGGGCCTCGGTCAGCTCGGAGTTGACCGCGATCAGGTAGCGGGTGCCGCGCAGCGCGAAGGCGGTGAGCAGGCACAGCAGCGGCAGGAAGAAGACGTCGTCGAGCGCGTCCTCGAGCAGGGCCACCGTGGCGCAGACGGCGGTCGCGCCGACCACGGCCGGCCACACCCACCGCTCGGGCAGGGTGACGGCGACCGCGGCAGACAGGTAGATCATCAGCCCGGCCCACGGCGTCCCCAGCCAGAAGGCGAGCCCCACGCCGAGCACCGCCACGACCGCCAGCTCGCGGTACGCCGGGGAGCACCCGGGTGCGAAGGCGCGGGCGAACACCGTCAGGTAGGCGGCGGTGAAGACGACGAGGAAGACGGCGGCGGCGATCCGCACGCCGGCCGGCCGCGGCGTGCCGATCAGGTCGAGCACCGGGAAGAGCTGGAACAGCAGCCACGGCAGCGCCCACCCCAGCTGCTGCCAGCGGCTCGACATGTCCATGCCCGGGACCGTAGCCAGCTCAGCCGGAGACGGCGTGGAGCGGCCGGCGGCGCGCGACGAGCACCGCGAGCGCCCCGAAGCCGGCGGTGTACGCAGCGAGCGCGAGGACGGCGGCGAGCGAGAGGAGGTCCGCGCCGAGCACGCTGCGCCCGAGTTCGGCGTACCAGTAGGAGGGCAGCGCGTACGCCAGGCCGCGCATCGCGCCCGGGAGCATCTCCACCGGCCACCACAGCCCGCCCAGGGCGGCCAGCACGACGCCGAGGATGCCGATCGCGCCACCCGCCGCCTTCTCGTCCAGGCCCAGGCCGACCAGGATGCCGAGGGCCACGAAGGCGGCCGAGCCGGCCCAGAGCACCGCCACCAGGGCCAGCCAGGTCCCCGGGTCCAGCCGGATGCCGTTGACGAACCGGCCGACCAGCGCCACGACCAGCAGGCTCGGCAGGGTGAGCAGCACGCCGACGGCGACGTCGACGGCGAACACCTGGGTCTGCGGCACCGGGGTGACCCGCAGCTGGCGCAGCCAGCCCGAGGCCCGGTCGAAGGAGATGCGGATGGTCGCGCCCAGGGCGGCACCGATGGCGCCGTAGGCCATCATCGAGACCATGATCGACGCCGCGACGTCCTGACGCTCGGCCGCCCCGGCCATCTGCCCGCCGATGATCCGCGTCAGGAAGACCGTGAACAGCGCCGGTAGCAGGACGGTGAAGAAGACGAACTGCTTGTTCCGGGCGACGCGGCGGAGCTGGAAGGCGAACAGCGGGTTCATCGGGTGGCTCCCGTCGGGTGCGTCCCGCGGGCGGAGATGAGGGACAGCACGGCGTCCTCCAGCGTGGCGCCGCGCACCTCGAGATCGGGCAGCCCGCCGTCGGCCAGCAGCGCCCGGAGGGTCGTGTCCGCGTCGGCGGTCGCCAGGACCACGGTGGCACCCTGCCGGCTCACCGCGGTGACCGCCGGGACGTCGTCGAACCGTCGGCCCGGCGCCGCGGTGAAGGAGATGGTGCGGCCGCTGACCCCGGCCTTGACCTCGGCGGTGGAGCCGTCGGCGACCACCCGGCCCCCGGCCATCACCACCACCCGGTCGGCCACCGCGTCGGCCTCGTCCAGGTGGTGGGTGGCGAAGACGACGGTGTGCCCCCGGTCGGCCAGTCCGCGCATCGTCGTCCAGAAGGCACGGCGTCCCTCGACGTCCATGGCCGACGTCGGCTCGTCCAGGAGCAGCAGCGGCGGGGCGCCGGCCAGGGCGAGCGCGAGCAGGACGCGTTGCCGCTGGCCACCGGAGAGGGCGTCCACCGGACGGCCGAGCAGGCCGTCGATGCCGGCGGTGACCACCAGGTCGTCCAGCGGCCACGCCGTCGGGAAGCTGCGGCGGACCAGGTCGAGGACCTCGCCGACCCGCGCCTCCGTGGGCAACCCACCGTGCTGGAGCATGGCGCCGACGCTGCCGGCACGGACGGCGTCGCGCGGGTCCCGGCCGAGCACCTGGACGGTTCCGGACGTGGGGTTCAGCAGGCCGAGCACCGCGTTCACCGTGGTGGACTTGCCGGCGCCGTTGGCCCCCAGGAGGGCGACGGTCTGGCCCCGCGGGATCGTGAGGGAGAGGTCGTCGACGGCCACCGTGCCGCCGTAGCGGACGGTCAGCCCGCGGAGGTCCAGGGCAGGTGCGCGGTCCATGCCGGAGAGCCTGCCGGGCGCGGCACCCGATCAGTAGTGCCGGACGTCGCCGGCCGGTTCTGACATCCGTCAGATCCGGCCGGCGACGGGGAGCTCAGGCGGCGGCGGTGCAGGCCACGCAGGTGCGGGCGAACGGGCGCAGCTCCAGGCGCTCCTCGGGGATGGCGGCGTCGCA
Organism: Blastococcus sp. SYSU DS0539; assembly: GCF_054050855.1. NCBI lineage: Bacteria > Bacillati > Actinomycetota > Actinomycetes > Geodermatophilales > Geodermatophilaceae > Blastococcus > Blastococcus sp. SYSU DS0539. The sequence continues at coordinate 54,072 of NZ_JBJHAF010000007.1, forward strand.
CCCCGTGCACCGGCCGTAGGTGCCCTCCTCGATCCGCGCGAGGGCGGCGTCGATCTCCTCGATCGTCCGCTGCAGGTCGGCGCTGCGGCGCTGGGCGACCGGGTCGGGCACCGACGTGGCGCACTCGGCGAGCGCCTCCTCCCGCTGCTGGACGGCGTCGGTGCGCTGGGCCTCCAGCAGGGTGCGGAAGCGGTCCGCCGAAGAGGCGGTCGTGACATCGGTGCGGGCGGACATGCGGATCTCCTTCTGGCAACGCGGAAGGACGCGGTCACCGGTCGGTGGCGCGTCAGGACGGGCGGTTGCGACTCCGGGAACGGAGTCAGGAGCGCTCCGGCGGGGCCCTGTCCTGGCTGCGCCGGAGGACGTCGAGCCCGCGCAGACCCCTGGCGCGGCGGTTCATCGCCAGGGCGAGCCGTACGCCGCCGGACAGCGCGAACGGTGGGGCCGCGACGGCGACCGGGACGCCCGGTGAGGGGTCCTGGGTCGGGCGCACTCCTGCTGCGAGCACTTCCGACCACCCCCTCGACCACGCCCGGCGCCGTTGCCGGAACGGGCACCATAGCCCAGAACCGGTTCCGCGATTCCGCTCTTTCGGGTGAGATCCCGGGATCGGCGGATCTCAGTCGGTCAGATCGCGGACCACCGCGTCGGCCAGCAGCCGGCCGCGGTCGGTGAGGACGGCGCGGCCCGCGGCGTGGGCCGGCGCCTCGAGCAGCCCCTCCGCGACGGCCTCGGTGGCGCGGGCGCGGCCGGTCTCGGTCAGCGCCGTCAGCGGCAGCCCGTCGCGCAGCCGCAGCCCGAGCATGACCGCCTCCAGGGCGCGGTCGGCGTCGTCGAGCAGCTCGGCGTCCTGGGCCGGGCTCTCGTCCCGGGCCAGCCGGTCGGCGTAGGCGGCCGGGTGCTTGACGTTCCACCAGCGGAGCCCGCCGACGTGGCTGTGCGCGCCCGGCCCGATCCCCCACCAGTTGGCGTTGGCCCAGTAGAGCTCGTTGTGCCGGCAGCGCGCCGCGTCGGAGGTCGCCCAGTTGGACACCTCGTACCAGCCGAAGCCCGCGCCCCCCAGGGTCGCGTCGGCCTGCTCGTAGCGGTCGGCGAGGACGTCGTCGTCGGGCATCGGGAGTTCGCCCCGTCGCACCCGGCGGGCGAGCTTCGTGCCCTCCTCGACGATCAGCGCGTAGGCGCTGACGTGGTCCACCGGCGAGGCGAGGACGGCGTCGAGCGAAGCGGCCCAGTCGGCGTCGGTCTCCCCCGGCGTGCCGTAGATCAGGTCGAGGTTGACGTGCTCGAACCCGGCGGCGCGGGCCTCCTGCGCGGCCTCGACGGCGCGGCCCGGCGTGTGCCGCCGGTCCAGCGCGGCCAGCACGTGCGGGGCGGCGGACTGCATGCCCAGGCTGACCCGCGTGTAGCCGGCCTCGCGGAGCCGGGCCAGCGAGGCGGGCGAGACGGTCTCCGGGTTGGCCTCGGTGGTCACCTCGACGTCGTCGGCCACGGGGAACAGGTCCCGGACCGCGGCGAGGACGGCGGCCAGGTCGTCGGCCGGCAGGAGGGTGGGGGTGCCGCCGCCCACGAAGACGGTGGAGACCGTCGGCAGGTCCGGCCCCAGGGTGCGGACGGCCCGCCGCAGCTCGGCGATCGCGGTGCCGGCGTACTCGGTCCGGTTCGCGCCCGGGCCCAGCTCCTCGGAGGTGTAGGTGTTGAAGTCGCAGTAGCCGCAGCGCGTCGCGCAGAAGGGCACGTGCACGTAGAGCCCGAACGGCGTGGTGGCCAGGCCGGCGCGGGCGCTGGCGGGAAGCCGGTCGGGGCCGGGTGAACCGGGAGGCGGGCCGGGGTCGTTCAGCAGCGGCAGGACGGTGTTCATCTGCTCCCAGTGTGCCGCGCGCGGGCCGTCGCGCGGCAGGATGCCGGACGTGACCTCCGACCGAGTGCTCCAGGTGTCCGTGTCCGGCGGCGTCGCCACGCTGACCCTCGACTCCCCCGCCAACCGCAACGCGCTCTCCCGGGCGATGCGCGCCCAGCTGCGGGCGGCCCTCGACGACGCCCTGGCCGACGACGCGGTGCGGGTGGTCGTCCTCGACCACACCGGCCGGGTGTTCTGCTCCGGGATGGACCTCGCCGAGGCCTCCGGCGGCTCGTCGGAGGACCAGGGGGTGCGGGAGTTCCCCGAGCTCCTGTCGCAGGTGTGGTCTGCGTCCAAGCCCGTCGTCGCTGTGGTCCGGGGCCCGGCGCGCGCCGGCGGTGTGGGCCTGCTGGCGGCCTGCGACGTCGTCGTCGCGGCGTCGTCGTCGACGTTCGCGTTCTCCGAGGTGCGGCTCGGGCTGGTGCCGGCGGTCATCTCGGCGGTGGTGCTGCCGCGGATGACCACCCACGTCGCCCACCGGCTGATGCTCACCGGCGAGGTGTTCGACGCGACCGCGGCGGCCGCCGGTGGCCTGGTCGACCTGGTGGCGGGAGACGACGAGGTGGACGCGGTGCTCGCCGGCCAGCTGACCGCGCTGGCCGCCGGCGCCCCGGCCGCGCTGGCCGAGACCAAGCGGCTGCTGCGCGCCCGGCAGCCGGAACTGCGGTTCGACGACCTGCTCGACCTCTCGGCGCGGTTCTTCGCCGGCGAGGAGGGTCAGGAGGGCATCGCCGCCTTCCGCGAGAAGCGCCCCGCCCGCTGGGTGCCCTCCGCAGGCTGACGGAGGACCACTCCGGGGAAGGTCCGTCTCTGCCCAGCCGGGCTGGGCAGAGACGGACCGTGCTCACAGGACGTAGGTGGCGATCATCTGCCCGAGCTGGCGGATGTCCGCGTTGCCCTTGAACTCGAGCCGCACCTTGCCCAGCCCGCGCGGAGCCGGAGCAGGCCGTCTACCGCAGCCGGCGGGTGTTGTCGGGCAGCCGCTCGGTGACGCCCTGGGCGTCGAGCCACTCCATCAGCGGAACGGCGACCCGGCGGCTGGTGCCCCACGCCTGGCGGGCCTGGCTGAGGGTGAACGGCTGAGGGAGGTCCGCCAGCCGCGCCCGGGCGGTGCCGGCGATCCCGGGGGCCAGGTAGACCCCCTCGCCGATCGGCACCAGCTGCCCGCTGCGGACGGCGGCGGCCAGCTCCCGCACGCCGAGCCCCGCGGCCACCAGGTCGGGCGCCTCGGGGGCGGCGAACGGGTCGGCCGCCAGCCGGGCGCGGATCTCGTCGACCGCCCGCTGCACCTCCGGCGGCAGGTCCGCGGCGCCGTCGACGACCCGCCCGGCGCGCAGCACCAGCGGCGGCCGGACGAGCGCCGGCACCAGCTCGGCGTCGGGCAGGTCGAGGGCCCGGCGCACCACCTCGGCCGGCGGTCCGGGCTCCAGCGGGCGCAGCCGCCGGTAGCGGCCGACGACGTCGGGCACCCGGGCGGCGAGCTCCTCGGCCAGCCCGGCGGCGAGCAGCCACGGTCCGTGCCGGGTGGCACCGGGCGGCTCGGGCCAACCCATGGCGGCGAAGTCCTCCGCGCGCACGATCCGGCGGCGGGCCAGGTCGGCGGCGGCGCCCGCGGCCCCGTCCGGCTGCGCGGACAGCTCGGCGGCCCGCTGCCGGGCGGCGCCGCGGCGGCGCAGCTCGGGTGGGTCGACGTCCCGGACGTCGGCACCGAGCACCCGCCGGGCGCCGGGATCGCGCAGCAGCAGCCGGTCCCCGATGCGCAGCGGCAGCGGGCGGTCCAGCCGCAGCCGCACCGCGGCGCCGTCCAGGGGACGGAGCCGGGCACCGACGGTGGCCGAGCCCACGTGCACCACCGGCTCGCCGGGCAGCCGCTCGCCGGGCTCGGCGGTGAGGCTGACGTCGACGACGTCGGTGAACCGGAAGGCGCCCGGGGTGAGCAGGGCGTCACCACGGGAGAGCTCCTCCACCGCGATCCCGCGCAGGTTCAGCGCGACGCGCGCGGTGGCGTCGGCCCGCTCGACGGGCTCGCCGAGGGACTGGACGCCGCGCACGGTCACCTCGCGGTCGCCGAGCAGGAACCGGTCGCCGGCCGTGACGGAGCCGCCGGCGAGGGTGCCGGTCACCACGGTCCCGGCGCCCTTGATGGTGAAGGCGCGGTCGATCCACAGCCGCACGGGTGCGGTCCGGTCCGGGGCCGGCAGCCCGGCGAGCAGGGCCTCCAGCGCGCCGGTCAGCTCGGACAGGCCGGCGCCGGTCACCGCGCTGACCGCCACCCCGGGCACCCCGCCCATCGACGTCCCGGCCAGCCGCTCGGTGACGTCGGCGAGCACCGGCGCGGGGTCGGCGAGGTCGGCCTTGGTGACGGCGAGCAGCGCGTGCCGCACACCGAGCGCGTCGAGGACGGCGACGTGCTCGGCGGTCTGCGCCGACCACCCGTCGTCGGCCGCTACGACGACCAGGGCGGCGGGCACCGAGCCGACGCCGGCGAGCATGTTGCCCACGAACCGCTCGTGCCCCGGGACGTCGACGACGGCCAGCCGGCGGCCCGAGAGCAGCGTCGTCCAGGCGAAGCCGAGGTCGATGGTCAGCCCGCGGCGGCGCTCCTCGGCCCAGCGGTCGGGCTCCATGCCGGTGAGCGCCCGGACCAGGGCCGACTTGCCGTGGTCCACGTGGCCGGCGGTGGCGATCACGTCCACCGGCGAGCCACCCCCAGCACCGCGGCGGCGAGGTCGCCGTCGGCGGACGGCGGCACGCTGCGGAGGTTCAGCAGGGTCCGGCCGTCCTCGACGTAGCCGACCACCGGCGTGGCGCCCAGGCGCAGCGGCCCGGCGAACGCCTCCGGCAGGGCGACGGCCGCGCCGGGCAGCGGGTGCTCCGGCGCCCCGCCCCCGCCGACGCGCGAGTCGGCGTCGACCGCCTCGGCCGGGATCCCGGCGGCCGACAGCCGGGCGGCGAGGGCCTGCGCCCGCTCCCGGAGCGCCTCGGCGCCGGCGGCGAGCATCTCCTGCACCGGCGGCAGCGGACCGCGCAGCGTCGCCTCCAGCGCGGCCAGCGTCGTCTTGTCCACCCGCAGCGCGCGGTAGAGCGGATGCCGCCGCAGCGTCTGCACCAGCTCCGCCCGGCCGAGGACCAGGCCGGCCTGCGGGCCGCCGAGCAGCTTGTCCCCGCTGGCGAGGACCAGGTCCGCACCGGCGGCAAGGGTGCTCTGCAGGTCGGGCTCGTCGGGTAGCAGCGGGTGCGGGCGAAGCAGCCCCGACCCGACGTCGGCCACCAGCGGAACACCGGTGCCCGCCAGGGCGGCCGCCAGCTCCCCCACCTCCACGGCGCGGGTGAAGCCCCGGACGACGAAGTTCGACGGGTGCACCTTCAGCACGGCGCCGGTGCCGGGGCCGAGGGCGCCGCGGTAGTCGGCGAGCGTCACGCGGTTGGTGGTGCCGACCTCGCGCAGCCGGGCGCCGGTGGTCTGCAGCAGCTCCGGGATGCGGAAGCCGTCGCCGATCTCGACCAGCTCGCCGCGGGCCAGCACCAGCTCCCGCCCCTGCCCGAGGGCGGTCGCGACGAGGGCGAGGGCGGCGGCGCAGTTGTTCACCACGATCGCGGCCTCGGCGGCGGGGACGGCGTCGAGGAGGGCGGCGATCGCCGCCTCCCCGCGCGGGCCGCGCCGGCCGGTGGCCAGGTCGAGCTCGACGTCGGTGGTGCCGCTGGCCGCGACCACCGCCTCGACGGCGGCCGGCGACAGCGGCGCCCGGCCGAGGTTGGTGTGCACGACGACGCCGGTCGCGTTCAGCACCGGGCGCAGGCTCGACGCCGTCGCGGGCAGCCCGGCGAGAACGGCGTCGACGGCGTCGTCGGGGGCCACCTCGCCGGCGCGGACCCGCTGCTGCACCCGCTGGACGGCGCTCTTCACCAGGCCCCGGCCCAGCCGCTCGCCGGCCGCGGCCAGCCGCGGATCGGCGAGCAGGGTGTCGGTGCGCGGCACCTGCCGGCGTGGGTCGGCGCGCTGCGGGTCCTGGATCATCGCCCCGCAGCGTATGTGCGGGAAGTTGGCGGAGGCGGACGGGAATCGAACCCGCCTGGCCGAGATGCTCGGCCACGTCGGCTTTAGAGGCCGCGGGGGCCACCAGACACCCTGACGCCTCCGCCGGGAAGCCTACGTCCCCGCCGGCTCCCCGGAACTGTCGGTGGGCGGTGCGAGCATCCGACCCGTGAAGCGCACCGGGTCCCGCTCCCCCGCCACGCTGCCGCCGGTCGCCCTCGCCCCCGAGGAGGCCGCGGCCGTCGCCGCCGCCCTCGCAGCCTCCCCCGGCGGCCCGTACGCCGAGGCCGGCCGGGCGGCCCTGGAGAAGGTGCTGACCGCGCTGGAACCGGATCCGCACCGGCGGGCGCAGATGCTGGCCAGCAGCCGGTGGGTGGCCGCCGACGCCGCTCGCGTCGCGGAGGTGCGGCGGTCCGTCGAGGCCGGGCTGGCCGAGCGGCGCGTGCTCGTCCTCGACTACCGCGACCGGGAAGGACGCTGGTCGGAGCGGACGGTGGAGCCGCAGCTGCTCGTCCGCACCGGCGCGCACGAGTTCCTGGTGGCCTGGTGCCGCGATCGCCAGGCGCTGCGCTGGTTCCGCGCGGACCGCATCGACAGCGCCCGGCTCACCGCCGAGGCCGCCCCGCCGCGCGAGCTGGGTGACCTCGGCGTCCCTCCGCACACCGGCGGGGGCGGCGCCCATCCGGCCGGGCGGGGCCTGCGGCGGCGTCCCGCGGCCCCGTGCCCACCCCGACTGGTCGTCCTCCCCGGCGGCCGGGCCTAGATTCGACGGCGTGACCACCGCACCCGCCCGCGTCCGCCTCACCCAGTACGCCCACGGCGGTGGCTGCGCCTGCAAGATCCCGCCCGGCGAGCTCGAAGCCGTCGTCGCCGGCTTGACCGCCACCGGCCCCGCGTCGCCGAACGCCGAGCTGGTGATCGGCCTGGACGACGGCGACGACGCCGCGGTGGTCCGGATCGCCGGCGGTCAGGGCCTGGTGCTCACGACCGACTTCTTCACCCCCGTCGTCGACGACGCGTACACCTTCGGCCGGATCGCCGCGGCGAACGCGCTCTCCGACGTCTACGCCATGGGCGGCACCCCGGTCGTCGCGGTGAACCTGCTCGGCTGGCCGCGGGACGTGCTGCCCGCCGAGCTCGCCGCCGAGGTGCTGCGCGGCGGGCTGGAGGTGGCCCAGGAGGCCGGCTGCCACGTCGGTGGCGGGCACTCCATCGACGACCCGGAGCCCAAGTACGGGATGGCGGTCACCGGCGTGGTCGACGTCGACCGGATCATCACCAACGCCGGGGCCGTCGCCGGGACGCCGCTGACCCTCACCAAGCCGCTGGGCGTCGGGGTGCTCAACAGCCGGATGAAGGCGACCGGTGAGGTGTCGGAGGAGGCGGTCGCCTCGATGACCGCGCTGAACCGGGACGCCGGGCAGGCCGCGGTCGCCGCCGGGATCCGCGCCGGCACCGACGTCACCGGGTTCGGACTGCTGGGCCACCTCTACAAGATGGCGCGGGCCAGTGGGGTCACCGCCGTGGTCGACGCCGCCGCCGTCCCCTACCTGGCGGGGGCGCGCGAGGCGCTGGCCGCCGGGTTCGTCTCCGGCGGCACCCGGCGCAACCTCGACTGGGTGCGCCCGCACACCGACCTGTCGACGGTCTCCGAGGACGAGGCGCTGCTCCTGGCCGACGCGCAGACGTCCGGCGGCCTGCTGCTCGGCGGGGAGATCCCCGGGTCGCCGGTGATCGGCGAGTTCGTGCCGCGCGGGGAGTTCCTCGTCATCGTCCGCTGACAGCCCCGGGAGCATCGCAGCGAGGAACGAGCGAGGAGCGGACCGGAGCGCGGAAGCGGCCAGGAGTCGTCGTCCGCTGACAGCTCCGGCGACCGCGAGCGCCGCTCCCCGACGTGCTCCGACCGCTGACCACCTGATGTTCACCGTCCGGCGACCATCCGGCCCCCCAGGTACCGGAGCCCATTCACCGACGGACGCGACCGTGCCTCCGTGGCCACCGACCTCGTCGCCGGTGCGCCGAGCGCGGCTGCCCCGGCACCCTCGCCCCGGCCGCCGGCTCGTCCTGCACGGCGCCGTGGGCGTGGCATCCTCCTCGCCAGCGCGTTCCTGCTGCCGAACCTCGTACTCCTCGTGGTCTTCACGTACCGACCGCTGATCGACAACATCCGGCTGTCGTTCACCGACTGGAACATCTCCTCGCCCACCGCCGACTACATCGGCGTGGACAACTACGTCGAGTGGTTCACCAGCTCCGACGGCCACACGGTCCTGTGGAACACCGTCGTCTTCACCGGCGCGGCGGTCCTCGGATCGATGGCACTCGGGCTGGCACTGGCGCTGCTGCTCGACCAGAAGCTGTTCGGCCGGAACGCCGTCCGCTCCCTGGTCTTCGCGCCGTTCGTGCTCGCCGGCGCCGCGGTCGGGGTGGCGTTCCAGTTCGTCTTCGACCCCACCTTCGGCCTCGTCCAGGATCTCCTGGGCCGCATCGGGGTGACGGCACCGGCGTTCTACCAGGATCCGGAGTGGGCGCTGTTCATGGTGACGGTGACCTACATCTGGAAGAACCTGGGCTACACCTTCGTCATCTACCTCGCCGCGCTGCAGGGACGGCGGGCCGAGCTCGACGAGGCCGCCGAGATCGACGCCGCCTCCGCCTGGACGAAGTTCCGCAGGGTCACCTGGCCCCAGCTGCGACCGGCGACGTTCTTCCTGACGATCACCGTGCTGCTCAACAGCTTCCAGGTCTTCGACGTCATCGACACCATGACCCGGGGCGGCCCGCTGGGCAACGGCACGACCACGATGGTCTACCAGGTCTACCAGGAAACCTTCGTCAACCAGCGTGCCGGTTACGGCGCCACCGTCGCCTCGATCATGTTCGTCGCGCTGCTGGTCATCACCCTCGTGCAGGTCCGCGTCATGGAGCGAGGGCGGCAGCGGTGAGCGCCACGACCACCGCCGGGCGCACCAGGCCGCTGGCTCGGATGGGCGGTTACGCCGGCCTCCTGCTGGTCGTGCTGGTGATCGCCCTGCCCCTGTACTGGCTGCTGGTGTCGTCACTCAAGGAACGACCCGACATCTACACCGTGCCGGTCACCTGGCTGCCGAGCCCGCCGACGTTGGACAACTACTCCACCGCCGGCGGGGTCGCCTTCACCGACTACCTGCGCAACTCGGTGATCATCACCGCGACGCTGACCGTCGTCCAGGTCGCCCTCGGGGTGCTCTCGGCCTTCGCCCTCGCCTTCCTGCGCTTCCCGGGCCGCACCGCCGTGCTGCTGTTCATCATCGGCAGCCTGATGGTGCCCAACCAGATCACGGTGATCAGCAACTACGCCCTGGTCGCCGAGCTGGGCTGGCGGAACAGCTTCACCGGGATCATCGTCCCGCTGGCGGGGGTGGCGTTCGGGACGTTCCTCATGCGGAACCACTTCCTCTCGCTGCCGGCCGAGATCCTCGAGGCCGCGGAGATGGACGCCGCCGGCCCGCTCAGGATGCTGTGGCGAGTGGTCCTGCCGATGTCGTGGCCCACCCTCATCGCGTTCACGCTGATCACGATCGTCAACGAGTGGAACCAGTACCTCTGGCCGCTCCTGATCGCCGACGACTCCTCCGTCGCCCCGCTCCCGGTCGGACTCGCCCAGCTCCAGGACACCCAGGGGCTGACCAACTGGGGACCGGTACTGGCCGGTACGGCCCTGACCATGCTGCCGATCCTGCTCATCTTCCTCGCGCTGCAGCGTCACATGATCAAGGGCCTCACCGCCGGCGCCGTCAAGGGATGACCCGCAGACCCCCGGGCGCACCAACCCGGAGACCCACCGAGCCACCTATGACAGGAGCCCGTACATGCCCGCACGTCACCGCCCCCTCCTCCGCGTCACCGGCGCGGCGGCGATCGCCGCGCTCACGCTTGCCGGGTGCGCCGGCACCGGCTCGTCCGACGACGCCGGTGCCGACGGCGGCGGCCCGGTCGAGTCGCTGACGTTCTGGTCGAACCACCCGGGCGAGTCCAAGGGGGTCGAGACCGAGCTCCTCGAGGCGTTCGAGGCCGAGTCCGGCATCGAGGTCAACCTGGTCACCGCGGGCAAGAGCTACGAGGAGGTGGCGCAGAGGTACAACGCCGCCCTGTCCGGTGGCGAGCTGCCGGACGTCCTCGTGGTCTCCGACGTCACCTGGTTCAACTTCGCACTCACCGGCGCGATCACGCCCATGGACCCGCTGTGGGAGACCACCGGCGTGGACACCGCGGGGTACGTGGATTCGCTGCGCGAGGACTACGAGTTCGAGGGCGAGCACTACGCCCTGCCCTACGCGCGGTCGACCCCGCTCTTCTACTACAACAAGGCCATGTGGAGCGCCGCCGGTCTCCCCGACCGCGGCCCGGAGACGTGGGCGGAGTGGGCTGAGTGGGCGCCCGAGCTGGCCGCGGCCAACGGGGGCGTGGCACCCATGGTCCTGCCCGACGGCAGCAACTACCTCGACTGGATGTTCCAGGGCATGATCTGGACCTTCGGCGGCGCCTACTCCGATGAGTGGGACATGACCTTCACCTCCGAGGAGTCGCTGGAGGCCGGGCGCTTCCTGCAGGACCAGTACAACCAGCAGCACATCGCCATCTCCAACGACGCCAACAACCAGTTCGGCGCCGGTCAGGCCGCCTCACTGCTCCAGTCGACCGGCTCCCTCCGCGGGCTGAGCCAAGCCGCGCAGTTCGAGTTCGGTACGGCCTTCCTCCCCGGCCCGCCCCCCGGGGTCCCCACCGGCGGTGCGGGTCTGGCGATCCCCGAGCGCATCTCCGACGAGCGCAAGGAAGCCGCCATGGAGCTGATCGCCTTCCTCACCAACGGCGACAACACCGTGAAGTTCAGCCAGGCCACCGGGTACATGCCGGTGCAGCAGGACGCCATCGACCACCCGGACATGCAGGCCTACCTCGACGAGAACCCCAACGCCCGCACGGCGCTCGAGCAGCTCGCCGTGACCGCACCGCAGGACTACGCCCGGGTGTTCCTGCCCGGCGGCGGTGCCCGCATCGGCGCCGGCCTGGACCGCATCACGATCGGCGGCGAAGACGTGGAGACGGTCTTCGCCGAGCTGGAGGAGGAGAGCCAGACGGTCTTCGAGCGGGACATCGAGCCCAAGCTGTGACCGTCGACCAACGGGACGGGACGTACCCATGGCGGCGGTGACCTTCGAGGCGGCGAGCCGCACGTTCCCACGCAGCGAACGCCCGGCGGTCGACGCCCTCGACCTGGAGATCGACGACGGCGAGTTCCTCGTCGTCGTGGGCCCGTCCGGCTGCGGCAAGTCCACCACCCTCCGGATGCTGGCCGGCCTGGAGCCGGTCAGCTCCGGGCGGGTGCTGATCGACGGCGTCGACGTCACCGACCGCCGGCCGCGCGACCGCGACGTGGCGATGGTGTTCCAGAGCTACGCGCTGTACCCCAACATGACGGCGGGCGAGAACATGGCGTTCGCGCTCCGGAACCTCGGGGTCGGTCCCGGCGAGATCCGAAGCCGGGTGGCCGAGGCCGCCCGCATCCTCCAGCTGGAGGACCTGCTGGACCGGAAGCCGGCCAAGATGTCCGGCGGCCAGCGCCAGCGGGTGGCTATGGGGCGCGCGATCGTGCGCGACCCGAAGGTCTTCTGCATGGACGAGCCGCTGTCCAACCTGGACGCCAAGCTCCGCGTCTCGACCCGGGCCGAGATCGCGGCGCTGCAGAAGCGGCTGGGCACCACCACGGTCTACGTGACCCACGACCAGACGGAGGCGATGACCATGGGGGACCGCGTCGTCGTCCTGCACGACGGCCGGCTGCAGCAGATCGGCACCCCCACCGAGCTCTACGAACGGCCGGTCAACACGTTCGTCGCCGGGTTCATCGGCTCGCCGTCGATCAACCTCCTCGACGACGTGCCGGTCCGTGACGGGCAGGCGGTGATCACCGACTCCCTGCAGGTGCCGGTTCCCCCGGCCGGGCACGAATCCGGGCCGGTGACGGTCGGCATCCGACCCGAGGGCGTCGATGTCGCCGACGCCGGCCAGGCCGGTGCGGCCGACCGGTTGACCGTGCGGGTCGCCCGCGCGGAGCGCACGGGGTCGGAGGTCTTCGCGTTCGTCCAGCCGGTCGGGCTGTCCGAGGGCGCCCGGTCCCGCGGGGACCACCTCGTCGTCCGCCTGGACAAGCGGCTCGGCGTCCAGGAGGGGACGGAGCTCCCGCTCCGGGTGCACCTCGGGGAGCTGCTGCTGTTCGACCGCGAGGGCGTGGCGATCCGGTAGGGGTTGCCGGGCGCGGGTCGCCGGGGGTTCCCCGGCGACCCGCGTAGCCCTCGACGACGCACTCGGTTAGCGTCCGACCATGCTTGCCGCCTTCGTCTCCGCCCCCGCTCCGAAGGACCCGCTCTCCGTGCTGGAGGTGGGCGACCGCCCCGAGCCCCAGGCACCCGACGGCTGGACGACGATCCAGGTGAAGGCGGTCTCGCTCAACCACCACGACCTGTTCAGCCTGCAGGGCATCGGCCTGCCCGCCGAGCGCATGCCGATGATCCTCGGCACGGACGCCGCCGGCATCGACGAGGACGGCAACGAGGTCGTCGTCCACGGGGTCCTCTCCACGCCCGACTGGATGGGTGACGAGACGCTGGACCCGAAGCGCTCGCTGCTGTCGGAGGTGCACCAGGGGTCGATGGCGGAGAAGGTCGCCGTCCCCCGGCGCAACCTGCTGCCGAAGCCGGCCGACCTCTCCTTCGCCGAGGCCGCCTGCCTGCCCACCGCCTGGCTGACCGCCTACCGGATGCTCTTCGTGAAGTCGGGGCTGCGCCCGGGGCAGACCGTCCTCGTGCAGGGCGCCAGCGGTGGCGTCGCGACCGCCCTGATCGTCCTCGGCCGTGCGGCCGGCTACCGGATGTGGGTGACCGGGCGCAGCGAGGAGAAGCGGGCCGCCGCGCTGGCGCTGGGCGCCGAGCAGGCCTTCGAGAGCGGCGCACGGCTGCCCGAGCGGGTCGACGGCGTGATGGAGACCGTCGGCGAGGCCACCTGGAGCCACAGCATCAAGTCGCTCAAGCCCGGCGGCGTGCTGGTCACCTCCGGCGCGACCACCGGCTTCAACCCCGGCGCCGAGCTCAACCGGGTCTTCTTCACCCAGCTGTCGGTCATCGGCTCGACGATGGGCACGAAGGCCGAGCTCGAGGCGCTCATCCAGATGTGCCGGGTCACCGGCATCCGCCCGCAGATCGACGTCGAGCTGCCGCTGGCGCAGGCCCGCGAGGGTTTCCAGCGGATGCTCGAGGGCCGCACCAACGGCAAGATCGTCTTCACCCTCTGACCGAGGAGCGCCGCCCCCGAGAGGGCAGTCGTGGTCGCCGACCCGCGCGGACGCGCGGGCGGGCGCGACTCCGACTGCCCTCTCGGGCGTCCGGGCTCAGCTGATGACCTTCAGGCCGACGACGCAGCCGACGATCCCCGCCAGCAGCAGCACCCGGACCGGCGAGACCGGTTCCGCGCCGGTGACCATCGAGTAGATGACGGTGAGCGTCACGCCGATGCCCACCCACACCGCGTAGGACGTCCCGAGCGGCAGCTCCCGCATGGCGAGGGCGAGCCCGCCCATGCTCCCCGCCAGGGCGACGAAGAAGACCGCCGTCGGCACGGGGCGGGTGAACCCCACGGAACGGTCCAGGGAGACCGCCCACACCGCTTCCAGCACTCCGGACACGATCAGCACCAGCCACGCCATGACGAGCCTCTCTGGCGCCGTCTTGTCGCACACCGGGTACGGCACCGCTCGTCCGGGAGCCGTGGATCCGGCTCGGGACCAGTGTCCCACCGCCGGCATGCCGACGTCGGCCCGTGCGCATCAGGCCGGCGCTGGACCCCGGACCTGACCGCGCAGCAGCACCAACGCCGCCACCGCCGCCAGCGCGGCCGCGATCGCCGCTCCCGCGAAGACCGTGTGCAGCTGGGTGAGCAGCGCGGCCTCGGTCGCGGCGTCGTAGGCGGCGCAGTCGGCCGGGCTCGCGGGGCACAGCTCCATCGGGGTGCCGATCGCCGCCACCTCGGCGGTGAACCGGCGGAGCGCCACCGCGGTGAGCAGCGACAGCCCCGCCAGCATCCCGACGGTCCGGGCGACGACGGCGAGCGCCCCGGCGCTGCCGTGCACCTCCCCCGGCGTGACCCCCAGCAGGACGGCGTTCACCGGCGCGATCGCCAGCCCGAACCCGAGCCCGGCGGCGGCGAGGACGACGGTCGACCAGGCCCCGTCCAGCGAGCGCTCGTCCCATCCGGTCATGGCCAGGAACGCGACGGCGGTCAGGGCCATCCCGGTGCCGGCGACGAGGCGCGGTGGCACCACCCGGCAGAGCCACCCCCCGGCGACGGCGCCGACCGGCACGGCGACCAGCAGCCGCAGCAGCACCAGGGCCGCACCCAGCTGGTCCCCGGGCGTCGTCGTGGCCCGGGCGAACAGCGGGACGTCGACCAGCGCGGCCACCAGCGCCGCACCCACGAAGAGGTTGACCAGCAGGGCGCCCCACGCGCCGACCGGGCGCAGCGCCGCCAGCGGCAGGACCGGGGCCGGCGTGCGCCGCTCGTGCAGCACGAAGAGCACCCCGGCGACGGCGGCCAGCGGCAGCAGCAGCCAGCCGTGCGCGACGACCTCCCGGGAGGTGTCGGCGGCGGCGAAGGCCCAGACGAGCGCGCCCAGCGCCACCACGGCCAGCGCCGAGCCGGTGACGTCGACCTCGCGGGCGAGCCGGCCCAGCCCGCGCAGCGGCAGCACCGCGCCGGCCGGGTGGGCGAGGCTGCGGGCCGCCAGCGCCGCGGTGGCGAGGACGGTGACCAGCAGCAGCGGGGTGGTCCACGGCCGGCCGTCGGCCAGGGGGACGTAGAGCAGCCCCAGGGTGACGTCCTCGGCCAGCTCCGGGGGCTCGGCCAGCAGCAGGGCCAGTGCACCGGCGGCGACGACGGCGAGCGCCAGGCCCACCAGGTCCGGCCGGCGCACCCGCCCGGTGAGGAGCACGCCGGCGGCGAGGCCGAGCCCCAGCAGCAGGTTGAGCCAGAAGATCGCCCGCCAGTCGGCCACCGCCAGCACCGCGGCGCCCGCCAGCGGGCCCAGCACGGCGCCGGCCTCCTGCACCGCACCGACCACGCCCAGCGGGAGCGCGCGGCGCTCCGGCGGCCAGCGGTCGGCGACCAGCGCCAGCGTGGCCGGCACCAGCCCGCCCGCGCCGATGCCCTGCAGGCCCCGCCCGGCCACGGCGAGCCCGAGCGACTCCGCCGTCGCGGTCAGCAGCGAGCCGAGCGCGAACAGCAGCAGGCAGCCGATGAGCACCGGCACCCGCCCGCGCAGGTCGGCCAGCCGGCCGAGCAGCGGCAGCGTGGCGGTGTAGCCCAGCAGGAAGCCGCCGACGATGGGCGTCGCCTTCTGCAACTCGTCCAGGCCGACGCCGACACCGGTGAGGATGTCGGGCAGCGCCAGGACGACGACGTAGGTGTCCGCGGCCGTGACCAGGACGGCGAGGGTGGCGAGGGCGATCGCCGCCAGGCCCGGAGCCTGCCGGGAGGCGGCGGCCGCGGCCTCAGCCGGTGGCCGGTGCGGTGATCTCGACATCGGCCCCGAAGTCGCTGAGCTCGAGGATGTACGTGGCGTCCTCACCGGCGGCGAAGAACGGACCGGTGAGCTCCGCCCGGCGCAGCTCACCGCTG
Organism: Blastococcus sp. SYSU DS0539; assembly: GCF_054050855.1. NCBI lineage: Bacteria > Bacillati > Actinomycetota > Actinomycetes > Geodermatophilales > Geodermatophilaceae > Blastococcus > Blastococcus sp. SYSU DS0539. Next base: position 69,713 of record NZ_JBJHAF010000007.1, read on the forward strand.
TCGGCGGCGACGGAGAAGCGGGCCTGCACCGGCTGGGACGGGTCCTCGCTGGCGAACACCTGCTCCACCAGGTCGCCGGGCAGCTCGGCGGTCACCTCGCGCACGACCTCGCCGTCGACGCGGCGCTCCTCCCCCAGCTCCGCCGAGCTCGCCTCGGCCAGGAGCTGCGAGATGCCCGTCTCGGGGTCCAGCAGGTCGCCGGGGTCGCCGAAGCCGAACTGCGCGGGCTCGATCACGCTGAAGCCGCTGGTGAAGGGAAGCTGGGCGTAGACGGTGCCGTCGACGGAGACCACCTCGAGGTCCAGCGTGGAGCCCAGCGCGAGGACCTGCAGCGTGCCGTCGAAGGAGGCCGGGCGGGCGATGTCGCCCTCCCCACCGACCAGCACGGTCCCGGTCGCCGGCGCCCCCTCGCTGTCCAGGACGAAGTGCGCGCTCTCGGCCTCGTCGAGGGTCTGCTTGGCCCGGTCGAGCAGCTCGGCCGCCGACTCCTCCGGCTCGTCCGACCCGCAGCCGGCCAGCACCGGCCCGGCGAACAGCGCCAGCGCGAGCAGCGGCACGCCCGATCGGCGCAGCAGCATGGCGACCTCCCCGTCGCGCGGCAGGACTCCCCGGCCGTCGCGGCGGACACTAGCGCGCCGTCCGGTTCAGCCGCGGACGGCTCGGGCCTCGATCTTCGCTGCGATCTTCGGCTGGTCCTTGACCGGCAGGAAGCCCAGCGCGGGCACGAGCTGCGGCAGCCGGTGCTTCTGCGTCGTGAACGCCCGGAAGGTGAGCCCGATAGTCACCTCGTGCTCGGGGCGCGCCACGATCTGGACGACGTCCCCGGCGCCGAGCTCACCGGTCTCCAGCACCCGCAGGTAGGCGCCGCAGGCGCCGTGGGCGGTGAACCGCTTCACCAGCTGCGGCTCGTCCCAGAACCGGGCGAAGTTGGCGCACGGGATGCGGGGCGCGGTCACCTCGAGCAGGGCGGTCCCCACCCGCCACCGGTCACCGAGCAGGGCGCCGGTGAGGTCGAGGCCCGACGTCCGGAGGTTCTCGCCGAACATCCCGGCCGGGAGGCCGCGCCCCAGCTCCGCGGCCCACCAGTCGGCGTCCTCCTGTGCGTACGCGTAGACGGCCTGCCCCTCGCCGCCGTGGTACCTGCGGTTGACCTGGACGTCGCCGTCCAGACCGAGCTCACCGACGGCGACCCGGCCGGGCACCGGCCGCTTGTGGATGCCGCTGCGGTCGGGCCGGCGGCCGGGCAGCGGGAGGAGGTCCGCCCCCGACACGCAGACGGCCTCGACCCGCCCGATCACTTCGGCTTGGCCGAGGCGGTGGACTCGTTGGTGGAGAGCGCGGCGACGAACGCCTCCTGGGGGACCTCGACGCGGCCGACCATCTTCATCCGCTTCTTGCCCTCCTTCTGCTTCTCCAGCAGCTTCCGCTTGCGGGTGATGTCACCGCCGTAGCACTTGGCGAGGACGTCCTTGCGGATCGCGCGCACCGTCTCGCGGGCGATGACGCGGGAGCCGACGGCGGCCTGGATCGGCACCTCGAACTGCTGCCGCGGGATCAGCTCGCGGAGCTTGCCGGCCATCATCACGCCGTAGCTGTAGGCCTTGTCCTTGTGCACGATCGCGCTGAACGCGTCGACGGCCTCGCCCTGCAGCAGGATGTCCACCTTCACCAGCGCGGACTCCTGCTCGCCGGCCTCCTGGTAGTCCAGGGAGGCGTAGCCGCGGGTGCGGGACTTCAGCGCGTCGAAGAAGTCGAAGATGATCTCGCCGAGGGGCAGCGTGTAGCGCAGCTCGACGCGGGACTCGCTCAGGTAGTCCATCCCGCCGAGCTGACCGCGGCGACCCTGGCAGAGCTCCATGATCGCGCCGGTGTAGTCGCTGGGCGCGATGACGGTGGCGTTGACGATCGGCTCGTAGACGCGGTCGATCTTGCCCTCGGGCCAGTCGCTCGGGTTGGTCACCGTGTGCTCGGTGCCGTCCTCCATGATCACCCGGTAGACGACGTTCGGCGCCGTCGAGATCAGGCTGATGCCCGCCTCGCGCTCCAGACGCTCGCGGACGATCTCCAGGTGCAGCAGGCCCAGGAAGCCGACGCGGAAGCCGAAGCCCAGCGCCGCCGAGGTCTCCGGCTCGTAGACCAGCGCGGCGTCGTTGAGCAGCAGCTTGTCCAGCGCCTCCCGCAGCAGCGGGTACTCGCTCCCGTCGATGGGATAGAGCCCGGAGTAGACCATCGGCTTGGGGTCGCGGTACCCGCCGATGGACTCCGCCGCCGGCTTGCTCGACAGCGTGACCGTGTCGCCTACGCGGGACTGGCGGACGTCCTTCACGCCGGTGATGAAGTAGCCGACCTCGCCGACGCCGAGGGAGCCCACCGGCTTGGGCTCGGGCGAGATGACGCCGATCTCCAGCAGCTCGTGCGTGGCGCCGGTGGACATCATCTTGATCTTCTCGCGGGCGGAGATCCGCCCGTCGACGACGCGGACGTAGGTGATGACGCCGCGGTAGATGTCGTAGACCGAGTCGAAGATCATCGCCCGGGCCGGTCCCTCGGCATCGCCGGTCGGTGCCGGGATGTCGGTGACGATCCGGTCGAGCAGCTCGGGCACGCCGACACCGGTCTTGCCGCTGACCCGCAGCACGTCGTCGGGGTCGCAGCCGATGATGTGCGCGATCTCCGCGGCGTACTTCTCCGGCTGGGCGGCCGGCAGGTCGATCTTGTTGAGGACCGGGATGATCGTGAGGTCGTTCTCCAGCGCCAGGTACAGGTTCGCCAGCGTCTGGGCCTCGATGCCCTGCGCGGCGTCGACCAGGAGCACAGCCCCCTCGCAGGCGGCCAGCGACCGGGACACCTCGTAGGTGAAGTCGACGTGGCCCGGGGTGTCGATCATGTCGAGCACGAACTCGGTGCTGGTGTCCGCGCCGGTCCGCGGCGTCCACGGCAGCCGGACGTTCTGGGCCTTGATGGTGATGCCGCGCTCGCGCTCGATGTCCATGCGGTCGAGGTACTGGGCGCGCATGTTCCGGCCCTCGACGATTCCGGTGACTTCCAGCATCCGGTCGGCCAACGTCGACTTGCCGTGGTCGATGTGGGCGATGATGCAGAAGTTCCGGATGCGGGCCGGATCGGTGGCAGCGGGAGTCGTCACAGTGCCGCCATCGTCCCACGTCCCGGCCCCGGGCCGAAGGCGGGCGCGGCACGCGGTGCGTCCGGGGTGTGCGGTACGTCCCCGGACCGCGGGTTGGGTCCCCGCGCCGACGCTGGTAATCTCGCAGGCCGGTCCTGTGGCGCATGCCCGGACGCCGAACTTTGCACGACTGTCAGAAGTACTCCCTCCTGTCGAGACACCGAGGCTCACGCGTGGCGAACATCAAGTCCCAGTTGAAGCGGATCAAGACCAACGAGAAGGCGCGCCAGCGCAACGTTGCCGTCAAGTCCGCCCTGAAGACGGCCGTCCGGCGCGTCCGCAGCGCCGCCGAGGCCGGGGACGCCGCCGCCGCGAGCGCCGCCTACCAGGTCGCCGCCAAGCAGCTGGACAAGGCCGCCAGCAAGGGCGTCATCCACAAGAACCAGGCCGCCAACCGCAAGTCGGGGCTGGCCAAGCAGGTCGCCGGCCTCTGAGCCGGTGACGCCGCGCCCCCGGCGCGGTCGTAAACGAGCCCCTGTCCCCTCCGGGACGGGGGCTCGTCGCATGTCCTGAAGACGTCCGCTGGAGGAGCACCCGTGGTCGCGCGCCGTTTCCTGGTCTTGCACGGCTGGCAGAACCGCCGGCCCGCGCGCCACTGGCAGTGGCAGCTGGTCGAATCGCTGCGCGCCGCGGGCGAGCAGGTGCTCTACCCGCAGTTCCCCGACCCCGACCGGCCGGTGCTCGCCACCTGGACCGAGCTGCTGCGCGCCGAGCTGGCCCAGCTCGGCACCGGGGAGCGCGTCGTCGTGGCCCACTCCCTCGCCGTGCCGCTGTGGCAGCACGCGGCAGCCCTGCTGACGCCGGAGGAGCGCGTGGACCGGGTGCTGCTGGTGGCCCCGCCCGCGCCCCGGGTGCTGGCCGGCCACCCGGAGGTGGCCGAGTTCGCCGGCCTCGCGCCCGACGCCGCCGTGCTGACCCGCGCGGCCGGGACCGTGCGGCTGGCCGCGAGCGACGACGACCCCTACTGGCCCGAGGGCGGCGCCGTGCCCGTGTACCGGGCGCTCGGCGTCGACACCGATCCGCTGCCCGGCGCGGGCCACCTCGATCCGGACGCCGGATACGGCCGGTGGCCCGCCGTCGAGGCGTGGTGCCGGGACCCGCAGACCCGGCTGACGCCCCGCTGACCCGGCTGACGCCCCGCTGACCCGTCCGACCCCCGCTGACCGCCGGGTCAGCGGCCGGGGCGCACCCGGCCCCGGCCCGTCTCGGCGCGGATGGTGACGATCCGCCGGATGGCCCGCTCGAGCGCGTAGTCCGCGCTCGCCGCGACACCCTTGACATCGGCGTTGAGGGCGGCGGCCACGCCGAGGGCGAGCTGCAGCCCCTCGATGCTCCAGCCGCGCGCCTGGGCCTGCGCCTTCTTGACCTTCCAGGGCGGCATCTTCAGCGTGCGGGCGAGGTCGCCCGGGTTGGTGGAGCTGAGCGAGGCCACCCGCGCGGCGGTGCGCACGCCGTCGGCGATCGCGTCGGCGATCAGCACGTGGGCGACCCCGCGGTCCAGCGCCCACCGGAGCATCTCGATGGAGCCCGCGCGGTCACCGGTCAGCACCCGCTCGGCGACGGTGAAGCCGGTGACCTCCGCCTGCCCGCGGTGGAAGCGTGCGACATCGTCGGCGTCGATGCTGCCGCCGAAGTCGGAGACCAGCTGGCCGGCGGCTGCCGACAGGGACCGCAGGTCGGCGCCGATCGCGTCGACCAGCGCGGTCACCGCCTCGGGGGCGATGCGGCCGCCCAGCCGGCGCACCTCGTTGCGGACGAACGCGATGCGGTCACCCACGGAGCTGACCTTCGGGCACTCGTCGACCGCCGCACCGGCGGCCTTGAACGTCTTGACCAGCGCCTCGTTGCGCTTGCCGCCGGAGTGGACGATGACCAGCGTCAGGTCGGGGTCCGGGTCCTTGGTGTAGGCGGTCAGCGAGTCCGCCAGCGCGCCGGCCGACTCCTGCACCCCGGTGACCACCACCAGCCGGTGGCCACCGAACAGCGACGGCGACAGCACGTCGGCCAGCTGGCCCACGGGCAGCCCGAGAGCGGCCAGTTCGTGCACCTCCGCGTCGGGGTGGCGACCGAGCACGGCGGTGCGCACGGCACCGACGGCGCGGGACCGGAGCAGCTCCTCCTCGCCGATCACCACCCGCAGGCGCGACGTGGGCTCGACGGCAGCGGCAGGCACTCCTGCATGGTGTCACGCGCCCCCGACGGTCCGGGTCACCGCCCACGCTCCGGCGAGGACCGCCGGGTCTGGTGGTCCCGCCGCTCCGGCGGAGACGCCGGCCGCCTTCCCCCGCACGGCGATGCCCCAGTCCCCCGCGCGCCCCACCACCGCCAGGTCGCCGTCCCGGTCGGTGCGGTGCACCCGCATGCCCGCCTCGGCCAGCCAGCGGAGCAGCCGGGGCGCCGGATGGCCGTAGGTGTTGTCCGCCGCCACCGAGATGAGCGCGGCGCGTGCTCCCGTCGCGGCGAGGAAGGCCGGATCGGCGTCCCCGCTGCCGTGGTGCGGGACCTTGAGCACGTCGGCGCGCAGGTCCACCCCGTCGCGCAGCAGCCGGGTCTCGGCCTCGGCGCCGAGGTCACCGGTGAGCAGCACGCGCAGGCCTCCGGGCGCGGTGACCCGGACGACCAGCGACAGGTCGTTGGCCTCGGCGGCCGCGGTGGCCCGTCGCGGGGTGGGCGCGAGCACCTCCAGCTCCACCCCGGCGAGGGCGCGGCGGTCGCCCGGGACGAGCACCGCAGGCGTGCCGCCGGACCGGCGCACCAGCGCGTCGACCGCCGGCCCGCGCTCGTCGGCCGGCGACAGGGTGCCGGTGGCCACCACCCCGACGGCGCGGCCGCGGAAGGCCCCCGCCAGCCCGCCCACGTGGTCGGCGTCCAGGTGGGACAGCAGCACGAGCGGCAACTCCTCGACCCCCAGCCGGTCCAGGCACCGGTCGACGGGGGCGACGTCCGGGCCGGCGTCGACCAGCACGGCCCGCCCCTCGCCCACTGGCAGCACGAGCGCGTCCCCCTGCCCGACGTCGCAGGCGACGAGCACGGCGCCGGCCGGGGGCCAGCCGTCCAGCTGCTGGCGCAGCGGCCAGCCCACGAGCACCAGCCCGACCAGCGCGGCCAGCCCGAGCGGGCGCAGCCGGGGGAACCGCCACAGCACCCCGACCACGCCCAGCAGAATCCCGGCGAGGGCCAGCGCCCCGACCGTGCCGCCCGGCCACCCGGCGACGGCGTCGGGGGCCCCGGCCGCATGCTCCGCCACCACGACGATCCAGCGCACCGGCCACCCGGCCAGCCGGACCAGGACGTCCCCGAGCCAGGGCGCGGCCAGCCCGGCCGGTGCCGCCAGCAGCCCGAGGACGGTCGCCGGGGCCACGGCGGGGGCGGCCAGCAGGTTGGCCGGCACCGACACCAGGCTGACCGTGCCGGTCAGCCCGGCGAGCAGCGGCGCCGTGCCGAGACCGGCGGCTCCGCTGACGGCGACGGCGTCGGCGAGCAGCGCCGGGCAGCCGTGCCGGCGCAGCCGCCGCGCCCACGTCGGGGCGAGGAGCACGATCGCCCCGGTCGCCACGACCGACAGCGCGAACCCCGGGTCGCGGGCCAGCCGGGGCTCGAGGAGGAGGAGCACGGTCACCGCCGCCCCCAGCGCCGGCAGGGCGGCCCGTGCCCGTCCGGAGGCGAGGGCGACGAGGGTGACCGCCCCCATCGCGGCCGCCCGGAGCACGCTCGCGCTCGGCCGGGCCAGGACGACGAAGCCGACCAGCGCCAGCAGCGCGACCAGGGCCTGCACCCGCCGGTCGACGGCGCGGCGGCGCATCGGCCTGAGGACGCCGGCGATCACGATCGCCACGTTGGCCCCGGAGACGGCGGTCAGGTGGGCCAGCCCGGCCCGGCGGAACTCCTCCTCGAGCAGCGGGTCCATGGCGCGGGTGTCGCCGACCACCAGGCCGGGCAGGAGCCCACCGGCCCGCTCGCCGAGCAGCCGGGTGGACGCGGCCGCCAGCGAGTCGCGCAGCGCGCCGGCCGCCCGCTGGCCCGCTCCCGGTGGCGCCAGGCGTTCCGGTGGCCCGCGGGCCGACAGGACCGCGACGACGTCCCGACCGGCCTCCGGGAGCGCGAGCCCGGCCCGCACCCGGAGCTCCTGGCCGGGGAGCAGACCGGCCCACCCCTCGACCGGGGCGAAGACCAGGACCGTGTCGTGCAGCCGGTGGACCCCGGCGCCGTCGGCGAACTCGGTGACGCGGGCGTCGAGGACCATCCGCGGCGCGACCGCACCGGCCAGGAGCCGGGGATCGCTGCGCACGGTCAGCACCACCTCCGCCGTTCCGCCGGCCGTGGCCGCGGCCCGGAGCGGCGAGGCCTCACGCGCCGCTCCCCGCGCCGCGGCGACCGCGGAGGAGGCCGCGACCCCGGCCAGGACGACGAGCACCACCGCGGCCCGGGCGCCACGGGACCGCGCGAGCACCGCCGCCACCCCCAGCGCGCCGCCGGCCAGCGCGAGCAGCATCCGCGGTGCGAGGAACGGGGCGGCCAGCCCCACGGCCCAGACCGCACCCGCGAGCGGCCACAGCCGCAGGTCCAGCCAGCGCCACCGCTCGGCCGGCGGGTCCGGCGCCCGGTGCGGTGCGCCGGTCACACGCCCACCAGGTCGGCCAGCTCTGCCGCGGTGGCCGGGCCGATGCCCGGCACGTCGTCGAGCTCCTCGACACTGCGGAAGCCGCCGGCCCGGGTGCGGTGATCGACGATCCGCTGGGCCAGGACCGGCCCGATCCCCGGCAGCGCGTCGAGCTCGGCCACCCCCGCGGTGTTCAGGTCGACCCGGCCTCCGGCGGCCCCGGCGGGCGCACCGCCGGCCGGGGCGCCGTCCGCGACCGCTCCGGGCACGCCGACGGCGATCTGCTGCCCGTCGGCGAGCGGAGCGGCCAGGTTCACCGAGGCGGGGTCGGCGTCCGGCAGCAGACCGCCGGCGGCCGTGACGGCGTCGGCCACCCGCGCGCCGGGAGCCAGCGTGACCAGCCCCGGCCGCCCCACCCGGCCCACCACCGAGACCACCACGACCGCGGCCGGCTCCGAGGTCTGCCCCGGCGCATCCGTGGGCACGTCCCCGTTCCCGGCTGCCGGGGAGCTGGGCGCCGCACCACCCGTGGTCGTGGCCGGCACCGCCGAGCCGGCCGCGGCCGGCTCGACCCGCGGCCGCTCCCACCACGTCCACCCCACCAGCAGGAGCACCGCCACCAGCGCGGCTGCCCACACCGCGCGGGTGCCCGGCCGGCCGGGGTGCCAGCGCACCGTCGGGCCGGGTGCCCGGTGCCGCCCCACCCCTCCCGGCCGGTCCCGGTCGTCCCCCGCGTCGATCGGCACGGTGACCCGGTCGTCGCCCGGCCACGACCAGCCGTCTCCGTCCTCGTCGTCGGGCAGCCAGCCGCCCGCGGCCGGGCCGGGCTCCGCCAGGACGGCCCGCAGCCGGGCCCGGATGACGTCGTCGGCGTCGTCGCGGCGGAGAGGGAGGCGCACCCCGGCGACGCTAGGAAGACCGCCGTCCCGGCGGAGCCCGTCCGCGGCGATCTGTGGATGCCGGCCCGCCCTGTGGACGCGGCAGGGCCCGTCCCGCCACCGGCGGCGCAGGCTGTGCCGATGCGTGCTCCCCGCTGCGGCTCAGTCCGTCCGGTCGTCGTCCCCAGCCGGCTCGGCTCCCGGCTCCTCCGGCGCGTCGGCGCCGGTGAAGATCACGATCCCGACCGCCCCCGGGCCGACGTGCGCCCCGATCGCCGCGCCCAGCTCGCTCACGTACAGCTCCCGGAGCCGGGGCACCCGCGCGCGGAGCTCGGTCACCAGCCGCTCCGCACGGTCGGCCGCGGCGAGGTGGTGGACGGCGAGGGAGACCTCGCGCTCCCCGGCGTGGTCGACGACGTGCTGCACCAGGCGCCCCAGGGCACGCGCCGAGGTGCGCACCTTCTCGAGCGGCACCACCCGGCCGTCCACGACGTGCAGCACCGGCTTCACCGCGAGCGCCGAACCGAGCACGGCGGCCGCCGAGCCGATCCGGCCGCCGCGGCGCAGGTGCTCGAGGGTGTCGACGACGAACAGGGTGCGGGTGCGCGCCGCCGCCTCCCGGGCGATCCGGTCCACGTCGTCGCAGGCCGCCCCCGCGGCGGCTGCGCGCGCGGCCTCGAGCACGGCGAAGCCGGTGCCCATCGCCGCGGAGCGGGAGTCGACGACCGACACGATGTGCTCCCCTACCTGCGAGGCAGCGACCCGGGCGGCGTCCCAGGTGCCGGAGAGCTCCGCGGACAGGTGCACCGACACCAGCCGGTCGGCACCGGCGTCGAGGGCGGCGCGGTAGGCGGCGAGGAAGTCCCCCGGCGTGGGGCGGGAGGTCGAGACCCGCTGCCCCCGCGACGACAGCGCCTTCGCCACGTCCGCGGAGCTGATGTCCTCGCCCTCGCGGCCCGACCGGCCGGCCAGCACCACGTACAGCGGCACCACGTGGATGCCGTACTCGTCGGCGAGCTCGCGGGGCAGGTAGGCCGTCGAATCGGTGAGGACGGCGACGGGCACCCGGCGAGGCTAGCCGCCTCGCCGGCGCGCGGCCGGACCGGAGCCCTCGCGGGAGGGCCCGCCTCAGCCGACGGCGTCGGCGTCCTGCGCCGGCCCACCCCGGGCGTCCACCGGCGCAGCCGCCGGGCGATCGGTCCGCAGCCGCTCCGCCGGCGGCACGGCGAGCCCCTCGGGCAGCGGGCCGGCCGAGGAGTTGTGCCGGAGCAGCCGCCACCGGCCGCTCTGCCGGGCCAGCTCGCTCCACGCGCAGTTGGCCAGTGGGCCGAACACGCGCCGGTGGTCCGGGCCCAGCTCCAGCAGCCGCTCGATCATCCGGCCGCTCGTGCCGCCATGGGTGACCACGACCGCCACCTCGACCGGGGGGAGGTCGACGAGTGCGGCGAGCACCCGCTCGGCGACCGCCGCCGTCTCCTCGCCGCCGCGGCCACGCACCGGCCCGCCGGCCAGCCAGTCGGCGTACTGCCCGGGAAAGCGGTCGGCCACCTCGTCGCGGGTCAGGCCCTCCCAGCTGCCCATGCCGTGCTCGCGCAGCCGGGGGTCCAGCCGCAGCGGCACGTCGAGCAGGTCGGTCAGCGCCCGTGCCGTGTCGGCGGCGCGCACCAGGTCGCTGGACACCACCGCGGTGGATCGCCCTGCCAGCCCGGCCGACGCGACCAGATGGGGTGCGGCGTGGCCGGCCTGCGCACGCCCGACGTCGTCCAGCGGCGGGTCCAGCTGCCCCTGGAAGCGGCCCGCCGCGTTCCACTCGGTCCGGCCGTGCCGCCAGATGACCAGTCGGGTCACCGGCAGCTCGGGCAGGGCCGGCGGAGTCACTGGCCGGCCGTCTCCGCGACCGGCGGAGCTCCGGCGTCGGTGGGGCTCCCGGGAGCCGCCGCGTCGGTGAAGGGGATGGTCGGGCAGTCCTTCCAGAGCCGCTCGAGGGCGTAGTAGGCCCGCTCCTCGGCGTGCTGGACGTGGACGACGACGTCGACGAAGTCGAGCAGGACCCAGCGGGCCTCGGCGACACCCTCGCGGCGCACCGGCTTCACGCCGTGGCCGCGGAGCCGTTCCTCGACCTCGTCGACGATGGCCTGGACCTGCCGCTCGTTCGGAGCGGACGCGAGGACGAACGCGTCGGTGATGGCGAGCCGCTCGCTGACGTCGACGATGGACACGTCGGTCGCCAGCTTGTCCGCTGCGGCCTGGGCGGCCAGCAGCGCGGTCTCCCGGGCCTCGGGTGAGGCGGTCATCGGGGCACCTCCTGGAGGTGGGAAGTCGGGGAGTCAGGGGGAGCGTCGCCGCGGGGTGAGGTGTTCCCCGTGCCGGCGGGAGGTGGGCGGTCGTAGGTGGGGCGGTCACCCGCGGGCCGGCCGTCGCCGGCCTCCCCCAGGGCGGGAGGACGCCGGGTGGCCTCCTGGTAGAGCCCACGCTTCTCGATGTACTGGACGACGCCGTCGGGCACGAGGTACCAGACCGGCATCCCCCGGCCCACCCGCGCCCGGCAGTCGCTCGAGCTGATGGCCAGCGCCGGGATCTCGACCAGGCTCACCCCGCCCTCGGGCAGGTGCGAGTCGGCCAGGGTGTAGCCCGGCCGGGTCACCCCGATGAAGTGCGCCAGCTCGAAGCACCGGGCGCCGTCGCGCCAGGTCATGATCTGGGCCAGGGCGTCGGCGCCGGTGATGAAGAACAGCTGCGCGCCGGGCCGCTGGGCCTGCAGGTCGGTGAGGGTGTCGAAGGTGTAGGTCGGGCCACCGCGGTCGATGTCGACCCGGCTGACGGAGAACCGCGGGTTCGACGCGGTCGCGATGACCGTCATCAGGTACCGGTCCTCGGCCGGGCTCACCGCCTGGTGGCTCTTCTGCCACGGCTCACCGGTGGGCACGAACACGACCTCGTCGAGCCCGAACAGCCCGGCGACCTCGCTGGCGGCGACCAGGTGACCGTGGTGGATCGGGTCGAATGTCCCGCCCATCACGCCGACTCGTCGCCCTGCCACCGGCCGAGCGTATCCGGGGGCACCAGGGCCGGCCCGCGAGGACCGGCCCCGGCCCCGCGGACCCGCCCGTGCAGCGCATCGGGGCCGGACCGCGGACGGCGGCGACCGGCTCCCCCGTGCAGCCGGTCGCCGACCGGCCGCGGCGGTGCGGTCGGCCGGTGACGACGTCGTCGACACCGCGTTGACCAACGGCCCCGACCGCGTCGGGTTACGGTACCGCCACGATCCGCCGGCACGTCGGCCGGCGGTCCGGGCACGCAGCGCGGCCGGTCGACGGGTCGACGGGTCGACGTGCCGACGTGGCGACGTGGCGACGTGGCGACGTGGCGACGTGGCGACCCGCTGGCAGGTCGCCCCGTCGATCGGCTCAGAGGGTGGTGACGAAGTCGGCGAGCTGGGCGGCGTTGCGGCACTCGACCATGTCGATGACCTCGCCGTAGCGGTCCGCCGCGGAGTCGCCGCTGCCCCAGAGCCGGCGCGGCTCGGGGTTGAGCCAGTGGGCCGACCGGGCCTTGCCGACCAGGCCGGCGAGCACGGGGATCCCCGGCTGCCGGTAGTTGGTCCGCCCGTCGCCGAGCACGAGCAGCGACGTCTTCGGGCCCACCGCCGAGGCCCAGCGGTCGGCGAAGACCTCGAACGCGGTGCCGTAGTCGCTGTGCCCGTCGAAGCCGACCACGTCCGCCTCGCGGCCGATCCGGGCGATGGCATCGGCGACGTCCACGCCCGGCCGGAAGAACCGGGTCACCTCGTCGGTGGAGTCGACGAACGCGAAGGCCCGCACGCCGGTGAAGTGCTCGCGCAGCGCCTGGGTGAGCATCAGGGTGAAGTGGCTGAACCCGGCCACCGAGCCGCTGACGTCGCAGAGCACCACGAGCTCGGGCTTGTGCACCTTGCGCGGCCGGTGGTGGGTGACCACCGGGACACCGCCGGTGCCGAGCGAGGCCCGCACCGTCTTCCGGAAGTCCAGCCGGCCCTGCCGGCCCAGCCGCCGGCGGGCGGAGAGGCGGACGGCGAGCCGGCGGGCCAGCGGTGCGACCGCCCGGCGCAGCTGGGCGAGGTCCGCCGACTGGGCGCGGAGGAAGTCGACCTGGTCGGCCAGCGGGCGCACGGCGTTCTTGGCGACGCGGTCGCGGCCCTTCTCCGCCGCCGTCCGCCGCCGCACCTCGGCCTCGACCGCGGCGCGGAACGCCGCCAGCCGGTCGCGCACGGTCTGCCGGGCCACCTGCTCGGCCAGCCCGCCGCGGCCGGTGTCCCCGAGCAGCCCGGCGAGCAACTGCGCCACGAGCGTGTCCGGCGACAGCGCCCGCATGACCCGGTAGCTGAAGTAGGACTGCCCCGACGGGCCCGGCTGGCCCTGCCCCAGCTGGTCGACGGCGTCGCGGGCGAACCGGCGCAGCGCCTCGGGGTCGCCGTCCTGCAGCAGCCGGAGCAGCTCGTCCCGCATCTGCTGGGCCAGAGCGGCGTCGTCGGGCACGTCCAGGGAGGACTCCCCCGCCTCCGCGCCGTCGCCGTCCCCGGGGTCGGCGGCCGGGCGGTCGCCGAGCGGCCACCACAGGTCGAACAGGACGTCGTAGGTCGGACGCTGGGCGGCCCGCTGCAGCAGCACCGCGGCCAGCCCGTGGCGCAGCTGCTCGCGGTCGAGCAGATCGACGACGGTGAGGATCTCCGCGGCGTCGACCGCCTGGCTGATGCCCACCGGGATGCCAGCCTCGCGGACCGCCCGGACGAACCCGTCCAGGTGCCCGGCCAGCCCGCCGGAAGCCCCGGCCGGGACCACCCCCGCCGCCATCAGTTCAACCGCAGCTCGGCCGCGGCCCGGGTCTGGTCGCTGGCGTGCTTGAGCACCACCCCGAGGGTCGAGGCCATCGCCGGCTCGTCGAGGGTGTCCAGGCCGAGCTCGAGCAGCGTCTGCGCCCAGTCGAGGGTCTCCGAGATCGACGGCGACTTCTTCAGCTCCAGCCCGCGCAGCGCCCGCACCGTGCGGACCAGCTGGTCGGCCAGCCCCGGGGCGAGGTCGGGCACCCGCGACAGCACGATCTCCCGCTCGCGCTCGGCGGTCGGGTAGTCCAGCGCCAGGTAGAGGCAGCGCCGCTTGAGCGCCTCGGAGAGCTCGCGGGTGGCGTTGGAGGTGAGGACGACGATCGGCCGGCGGGTCGCGGTGATCGTGCCGAGCTCGGGGATGGTGACCTGGAAGTCGCTCAGCACCTCCAGCAGCAGGCCCTCCACCTCGACGTCGGCCTTGTCGGTCTCGTCGATGAGCAGCACGGTGGGCTCGGTGCGGCGGATCGCGGTCAGCAGCGGCCGGGAGAGCAGGAACTCCTCGCCGAAGATGTCGTCGTGGACGGTGTCCCAGTCCGCGCCGCCCTCGGCCTGCGAGGCCTGGATGCGCAGCAGCTGCTTCTTGTAGTTCCACTCGTACAGCGCGCGGGCCTCGTCCAGGCCCTCGTAGCACTGCAGCCGGATCAGCTCCGACCCGGTGGCCGCCGCCAGCGCCTTGGCCAGCTCGGTCTTCCCGGTGCCCGCGGGCCCCTCGACCAGCAGCGGCTTGCCGAGGCGGTCGGCGAGGAAGACCGTCGTCGAGATCTGCGCATCGGGCAGGTAGCCCGCGGTCGACAGCCGCTTGCTGACGTCCGCGACCGACGAGAAGTTGGGTGACTGCGACGGCGGGCGGGGCATGCGGCTCCTCGGGAGGGGGGCGGGGTCAGCGCGTGTGGCCGGACCCCGTGACGACGTAGGTGGTGGAGGTCAGCTCGGGCAGGCCGAGCGGGCCCCGGGCGTGCAGCTTCTGGGTGGAGATGCCGATCTCGGCGCCGAAGCCGAACTCGCCGCCGTCGGTGAACCGGGTGGAGGCGTTGACCAGCACGGCGGCGGCGTCGACGCCGGCGGTGAAGTCGGCGATGGCGCGGGCCGAGTCGGCGACGATCGCCTCGGTGTGGCCGGTGCTGTACCGGGCGATGTGCTCCAGCGCCTCCGGCAGGTCGTCGACGATCTTCACCGCCATGTCCATCGACAGGTACTCGGTCGCCCAGTCCTCGTCGGTGGCCGGCACGACCGCGTCGTGGGCGGACCGGGCGGTGTCGTCGCCGTGCAGGGTGACGCCGGCGCCGGACAGCGCGGCCAGCAGCCGCGGCAGGAACGGCACGTCGCGGTGCACCAGCAGCGTCTCGGCGGAGTTGCAGACGCTCACCCGGTGGGTCTTGGAGTTGAGCACGACCGCCTCGGCGATCTCCGGGGCCGCGGAGGCGTCCACGTAGACGTGGCAGTTGCCCTCGCCGGTCTCGATGACCGGGACCCGCGACTCGCGCACGACGCGCTGGATCAGCGAGGCGCCGCCGCGCGGGATCACCACATCGACGTGCCCGCGGGCGCTCAGCAGCTCGCCCACCGAGGCGCGGTCGGCCGGCAGCAGCTCGACGAACCCGGCCGGCAGGCCGGCCTTCTCTCCCGCGTCGGTGAGGACGGCGATCAGCGCGGTGTTGGTCCGGAACGCCGAGGCGGAGCCGCGCAGCAGCGCCGCGTTGCCGCTCTTGAGGCAGAGCCCCGCCGCGTCGACGGTGACGTTGGGCCGGGCCTCGTACACGATGCCGACGACGCCGAGGGGCACGCGGACCTGCTTGAGGTCCAGGCCGTTGGGCAGCCGGGAGCCGCGGACGACGTCGCCCACCGGGTCGGGCAGCGCGACCAGCTGGCGGAGCGCGTCGGCGACCCCGGCCACGCGGGCGGCGTCCAGCCGCAGCCGGTCGAGGATCGCCTCGGGCGTGCCGTCGGCCCGCGCGGCGTCCACGTCGGCCGCGTTCGCGGCCAGGATCTCCGCGGTCCGCTCCACCAGCGCCTCGGCCATCGCCGCCAGCGCGGCGTCCTTGGTGTCGGTGGGCAGGGTGCGCAGCACCCGGGCGGCCGACCGCGCGCGCAGCGCGGCGGCACCGATCAGCGGCAGGCCGGAGACGTCGGACACGTCCGCGAGGGTACGCGGGAGGTGCGACACGTCCGGCGGAGCACCGTCGCGGCCCGTCGCGGGCTCAGCGGTCGCGCAGCGCCCGCAGGGCGGACTTCCGGGCGTCGCCGGTGAGCCGGTCGAGGAAGACCGTGCCGTCGAGGTGGTCGACCTCGTGCTGGAGGCAGCGGGCCATCAACCCCTCCCCCTCCAGCCGCAGCGGCTTCCCCTCGACGTCGAAGCCCTCGGCGACGCAGCGCATCGCCCGGACCGTCGGCGCCCAGATGCCGGGCACCGACAGGCAGCCCTCGTCGCCGTCCTGGATCTCCTCGGACCGCTCGACGATGACCGGGTTGACCATGTGCCCGATCACCCCGTCGATGTTGTAGGAGAAGGCGCGCACGCCCACCCCGATCTGCGGCGCGGCGACCCCGGCCCGGCCGGGGTGGTCGACGGTCTCCTCGAGGTCGCGGACCAGCGCGGCCAGCCAGCCGTCGAAGGCCCGGACCGGGTCGGCGGGGGTGCGCAGCACGGGGTCACCGAGCTCGCGGATGGGGCGGATCGTCACCCGGCCAGTCTCTCAGCCGGGCCGCGGCGCTCAGCGCAGGCGTCCGACCAGCACCATCTCGTCGCGGTGCACGACCTCCCGGCGGTGCTCCGGCGGCAGCTCACCGGTCTTGCGCCCCAGGAGGCCCGGCATCTCGCGCGCGTCGTAGGCGACCAGCCCGCGGGCGACGACGGTTCCGTCCGGCCCGACCAGCTCGACCGGGTCGTCGGCGAGGAACTCCCCCGCGATCCCGGTGACGCCGGCGGCCAGCAGCGAGGCGTGCCGCTCCCGGACCGCGGTCACGGCGCCGTCGTCGAGGATCACCCGGCCCCGCGGCCGGCTGGCGTAGCGGAGCCAGAACTGCCGGGCGCTGGGCCGCTTCCCCATGGCCGCGAACAGCGTGCCCACCCGGTCGCCGGCCAGCGCGCCGGCGGCCTGCGGGGTGGAGGTGACGACGACGGGCACGCCGGCGTGCGCGGCGATGAACGCCGCCTCGACCTTGGTCGCCATCCCGCCGGTGCCCACGCCGTTGCGGCTGGCCGAGCCGAGGGTGACCGCGGCGAGGTCGTCCGGATCGCGGACGGTGTCGACCAGCTGCGCCGGCCCGGTCCGCGGGTCGCCGTCGTAGACGCCGTCGACGTCGGACAGCAGCACCAGCGCGCCGGCCTGCGCGACGTGCGCGACCAGCGCCGCCAGCCGGTCGTTGTCGCCGAACCGGATCTCCTCGGTGGCGACCGTGTCGTTCTCGTTGACGATCGGCAGCACGCCGAGCGCCAGCAGCCGCTCCACCGTCCGGTGGGCGTTGCGGTAGTGGCTGCGCCGGGTCAGGTCGTCGGCGGTGAGCAGCACCTGGCCGACGGTGATCCCGTGGCGGGCGAAGGCGTCGGCGTAGGTCTGCACCAGGCGGAGCTGACCGACGCTGGCCGCCGCCTGGGCGGTCGCCAGGTCGCGCGGGCGCCCGTCCAGCCCCAGTGGTGCCAGGCCGGCGGCGATCGCGCCCGAGGAGACGAGCACCACCTCGCGCCCCGACGCGCGGACCCCGGCGAGCACGTCGACCAGCGCGGTGAGCCGGTCGACGTCCAGACCCCCGGGGAGGGTGGTCAGCGACGAGGAGCCGACCTTGACCACGACCCGGCCGGCCGTGGCGATCTCGGGCCGCGCGCCGGCGGTCACCGCGGGCCGTCCGGGAGCTCGGTGCCGGCCTCGTCCTCCGGGTCCTTCTCGTCCCCGGCGACGGCGCCGTCCGGCCCGTCGTCGTCGACCGCCAGGTCCTCGAGGTCCTCGTCGGTCCAGCCGCCCTCGGTGACCTCGAACGGCACCCGGCGGGCGCGCTTGGCCGCCAGCCGCTCCGAGGCGCCGATCCGCTCGTTGCTCTCCAGCCGGTTGTCGGTGCCGCGGCCACCCAGGCCGGCGGACTCCTCGACGGTGAGGCTGCCGGCGGGCAGCGTCGGCGCCCAGTCGAAGCTGACGTCGCCGATGGTGACGGCGTCGCCCTCGTGCGCACCGGCCTTCGCCAGCTCCTCCTCGACGCCGAGCCGGTTGAGCCGGTCGGCGAGGAAGCCCACGGCCTCGTCGTTGGTGAAGTCGGTCTGGCGCACCCAGCGCTCGGGCTTGACGCCGCGCACGACGAACGCGTCGGGGTCGTCGGGGTCGCGCTCGACGGTGAAGCCGCTGTCGTCCACGGCGCGCGGCGTCAGCGTCACGCGGACCGGCTCGGGCGCCGGCAGCGAGGCGCGGTGCTCCTCGACTGCGGCGGCCAGCGCGTACCCGAAGGCCGCCAGCCCCTCCCCCGTCGCGGCGCTCACCGCGAACACCTGCAGACCGCGCGCCTCCAGCGAGGCACGGACCAGGTCGACCAGCTCCCGGCCGTCCGGGACGTCGATCTTGTTGAGCACGGCGATCCGCAGCCGCCCGACCAGGTCCAGCTCGTCGCCGCCGTACTCGGCGAGCTCGTGCTCCAGCGCCTCGATGTCGCTCTCGGGGTCGCGGCCCGGCTCCATCGTCGCCATGTCGACGACGTGCACCAGGACGGCGCAGCGCTCGACGTGGCGGAGGAACTGCAGCCCCAGGCCCTTGCCGGTGGAGGCGCCGGGGATCAGCCCGGGGACGTCGGCCATCGTGTAGACGGTGTCGCCCGAGCGGATCACGCCGAGGTTGGGCACCAGGGTGGTGAACGGGTAGTCGGCGATCTTCGGCCGGGCCGCGGACATCGCGGCGACCAGCGAGGACTTGCCGGCCGAGGGGAAGCCGACCAGGCCGACGTCGGCGACGCTCTTGAGCTCGAAGACGGCGTCGAGGGACTCGCCGGGCTCGCCGAGCAGCGCGAAGCCCGGGGCCTTGCGGCGGGAGTTCGCCAGCGCCGCGTTGCCGAGGCCGCCCTTGCCGCCGCGCGCGAGGACCACGCGGGTGCCGTTGCCCATGAGGTCGGCGATGACCCGGCCGTCGGGGGTGCTGACCACGGTGCCTTCGGGAACGCGCAGCACGCGGTCCTCACCTCGGGCGCCGTGCCGGTTGCTGCCCGCCCCGGGACGGCCGTTGGCCGCCTTCTGGTGCGGGCGGTGGTGGAAGTCGAGCAGGGTGTGCACGCTGGGGTCGACCTCGAGGATGACGTCGCCGCCGTCCCCGCCGTTGCCCCCGTCGGGCCCACCGAGCGGCTTGTACTTCTCGCGGTGCACCGAGGACACGCCGTGCCCGCCGTTACCGGCGGAGACGTGGATGGTGACGCGGTCGATGAAAGCGGCCATGTGATCCGAGCGGACCTGGGTCCGCGCCGCCTCCTACCTGCCTGTCAAGCGCCACGAGCGCACGGGCCGGTGGCCCGTGCGCTCGTGAGCGGAACTGCTACGGAAGATCAGGCCTCGACCGCGGTGATGGAGACGGTCTTGCGTCCCCGCCGCGTGCCGAAGGTGACCGAGCCCGGCGCGAGGGCGAACAGCGTGTCGTCGCCGCCACGGCCGACGCCGAGGCCCGGGTGGAAGTGGGTCCCGCGCTGGCGGACGATGATCTCGCCGGCCTTCACGACCTGGCCACCGAAGCGCTTGACGCCGAGGCGCTGCGCGTTCGAGTCGCGGCCGTTGCGGGAGGACGAGGCGCCCTTCTTGTGTGCCATGTCGGCGTCAGCCCTTCGAGATGTCGCGGACCACGACGCTGGTCAGGGGCTGACGGTGCCCCTGCCGCTTGTGGTAACCGGTCTTGTTCTTGAACTTGTGGATGTGGATCTTCGGGCCCTTGCCGTGCTCGACGATCTCACCGGTCACGGTCACCTTGGCCAGGGCCGCCGCGTCGCTGGTGACGGTGTCGCCGTCGACCAGCAGGATGGCCGGGAGGGCGACGCTGTCGCCCGCCGCACCCTGCAGGCGGTTGATCGTGAACGTGTCGCCCACGGCCACCTTGTGCTGGCTGCCACCGGCCTTCACCACTGCGTACACCACTGACTCCTCGTTCGCTTCTTCACGTCAAGCTCTGTGTCCGGCGCGCACGACCGGAACGGGCGCCGGGTGCTTGGACGAGTTGCCCACGCCCTCCCGGCGGCACCCGGAGGCGCCTGCGCGGTGACGCAGCAACCCGTCCAGCGTACCCGAGGTCGGTCGACAGGTCGACGCGCCCCCGGTCACCCCCTCCCCGCCCGGCGGGGAGGGGGCGCTCGTCCTAGGCGGGCGGGCCGGCCGGGCGGGTGGCGGCCCGGCGACGGCGCGGCCGGGTGGCGGCCGGGGACGGCTCCCCGTTCCCCGCCGACGGGTCCGCGGGCGCCTGGCCAGCGGTCCCGGCCGCGGCGTCGGCGACGTGCGCCACCCCGCCGGGGACGACGTCGGCCGCCGTCGTGGCCGGGGTGATCGGCACCGCGTCCTGCTCCGGCGCCTCGACGGCGGCGACCTCGCCGGCCGGTAGCACGTCGTCGCCCTCGACCTCCGCGTGCGGCACCGGGACCGGGGCGGTCCCGGGCAGCGGCTGGACCGTCGTCACCGGCGGCTCCAGCTGCTGCGCGGGCGGGGTCGCCGGCTGCGGCTCGGGTGCGGCCGGGGCGTCCTGCCGGGGCTCGGCCAGCTCGGCGGGCTCGGCCGCCGCCGCGGGGACGACGTCCTCGACCGTCTCGGCCGAGCCGTCCGCCACGGGCTCCTTCGCGGCAGCGTCGTCGTCGGCGCGGGCGCCGGCGAGCACGGCGGCGTCCTCGGCCGCCCGCTCCTCGCCGGACTGCCCGCGGTTGCGGCGGCCCCGGCTGCGTCGTCCTCCGCTGCGGCCGCCCTCGGCGGCCTCGCCGTCACCGGCGGTCGCGTCGGCCAGGGCCGGCTGCGCGGGCTCCTCGGCCTCCGGAGCGGGAGCGTCCTTGCCGGCGTCCTTGCCGACGCCGCCACCGTTGCCGCGGTTGCGCCCGTTCCCGGAGTCCTTGCCGCCTGAGTCCTTGCTCCCGGTGTCCTTGGCGGGGGCGGCGTTCCCGCCCGAGCCGCCACCGCGGCGCTTCTCGTCCACCGGATCCAGGTGCACCAGGATCCCGCGCCCGCGGCAGTGCTCGCAAGACTCGGAGAAGACCTCCAGCAGCCCCTGGCCCACGCGCTTGCGGGTCATCTGCACCAGGCCCAGCGAGGTCACCTCGGCGACCTGGTGCTTGGTCCGGTCGCGGCCCAGGCACTCGGTCAGCCGCCGCAGCACGAGGTCGCGGTTGCTCTCGAGCACCATGTCGATGAAGTCGATGACGATGATGCCGCCGATGTCGCGCAGCCGGAGCTGGCGGACGATCTCCTCCGCGGCCTCCATGTTGTTCCGCGTCACCGTCTGCTCGAGGTTGCCGCCGGAGCCGGTGAACTTCCCGGTGTTCACGTCGACCACGGTCATGGCCTCGGTCCGGTCGATCACCAGCGAGCCGCCCGACGGCAGCCACACCTTGCGGTCCAGCGCCTTGGTGAGCTGCTCGTCGATCCGCAGATCGCGGAAGACGTCGCCCTCGCCGGTGTAGCGGGTCAGCCGCTCGGTCAGCTCCGGGGAGACGTGCGCGACGTAGGCCTCGACGGTGTCCCAGGCATCGTCCCCCTGGACCACCAGCTCCTTGAAGTCCTCGTTGAAGACGTCGCGGATCACCCGGATGGCGAGGTCCGGCTCGCCGTAGAGCAGCGTCGGCGCGTTCGACGTCGACTCGGACTTCTGGCGGATGACATCCCACTGGGCCTTGAGCCGGTTGACGTCGCGGGTGAGCTCTTCCTCCGAGGCGCCCTCCGCGGCGGTCCGGATGATCACGCCGGCGTCCTCGGGGACGATCCGCTTGAGGATGTCCTTGAGCCGCTGGCGCTCGGTGTCGGGCAGCTTGCGGCTGATCCCGGTCATCGAGCCACCGGGCACGTAGACCAGGAAGCGGCCGGGCAGGTTGATCTGCTGGGTCAGCCGGGCGCCCTTGTGGCCGATCGGGTCCTTGGTGACCTGCACCAGGATCTTGTCGCCGGACTTGAACGCCTGCTCGATCGAGCGCTGCTTGCCGGACAGGCCGGCGGCGTCCCAATTCACCTCGCCGGCGTAGACGACGGCGTTGCGCCCCTTGCCGATGTCGACGAACGCCGCCTCCATGCTGGGCAGCACGTTCTGCACCCGGCCGAGGTAGACGTTGCCGGCGAACGACGTCGCCGACGCCTGGGTCACGTAGTGCTCGACGAGGACGTCGTCCTCGAGGACGGCGATCTGCGTCCGCTCGCCGCGCTGGCGGATGACCATCTTCCGGTCGACGGCCTCGCGCCGGGCGAGGAACTCCGACTCGGTGAGGATCGGCGTGCGGCGCCGGCCGGTGTCCCGGCCGTCCCGGCGGCGCTGGCGCTTGGCCTCCAGCCGGGTGGAGCCGGCGATGCCCCGGACGTCGTCGTCGCTGGTGCTGCGGCCGTTGCGGCCGGCCCGCTCCGGCCGGTCGTCGTCGTCGGTGTCGTCGGAGGCCTCCTCGCCCCCGGACCCGCTGCTGCGGCGGCGGCGACGCCGACGACGGCGGGTGCCCGACCCGGTCGAGCCCTCGTCCTCGCTCTCGTCGTCGTCGCTCTCGGCGGACTCGTCCGGGGTTTCGGCGTCCTCGTCGTCTTCGCTGTCGACGGCCGAGCGCTCGGGAGCGTCCTCGTCGTCGTTGTCGGCGGAGTCCTCACCGCTGCGGCCACGGCCACGACCCCGGCGGCCGCGACGGCGACGCCGGCTGGCCGAGGAGCCGTTGTCCTCGCGGTCCTCGCCCGACTCGTCGCGCTCGTCGGTGTCCTCGGACTGCTCGTCCTCGGCGGGCTCGTTCTCGGCCCGCTCCGGCTGGTCCTCCGCCGGGCGGCGGCGCGAGCGGTTGCGGCGGGAGCGGGGCGCCTCGTCGGCGGCCTCCTCGCCGTCGCCGCTCTCGCGGTCGGCGTTCCGCTCCTCGAGCACCTCGGGGTCGGGCGACTCCGCCGGGCGGCGGCTGCGCCGGCGCGGGGCTGGCGGCGCGTCCACCGGCGGCGCCATGAAGCTGATGAAAGCCGGGACCGGCGCCGCGGGTGCGGGGGTCACGGCCTCGACCGCGCCGGGATCGGCGGCACCGGCGGGCCGGGTCGCGCGGCGGCGGGGACGGGCCACGACGGCGGTGGGCTCCGGGGAGCTGAACTGCGCCCCGAACCGGGACGGCGCGGGCTCGTCGACGTCGTCGGGCTCGTCGGCGGCGTGCGCTTCCGGCTCCGGCTCGGCCGGCTGCTCGGGGTCCTCGGCCGGCTGCTCGGCGTCCTCGGCCGGCTGCTCGGGATCCTCGGCGGGCGCCCCCTCGTCGTGGGTCGCCGGCATGCCGGTCACCTCGGCCTCGGCGGGCTGTGGTGTGCCCGCCGGGGTTCCGGCTCCCTGCGTCTCGTCGGTGTCGGTGGTCGGGTGGTCGGTGTCAGCCACGAGGGCTCTCGCCTCCTGTGCTGCTCCCGGGCGCCGATCGGAACGACTGGCGGCCGCGCAGGAGCACGGGTTGGGCGGGGCGAGCCGCCGCGCGGGGTACGGCGGTCAGGCTCGTCCTGCGGAAGTCTGATGCGGCCCCCCCGCGGCGGTTGCCGCGGCGGGGACCGGAATGCTGTGGTGCCCGCACCCGGTGGGGCTGGGTGCGGTGGAGCTCGGTGGTGCCGGTCGTGCGGTGGTCTGGGCGTCCGGGGCCGGGTGGCCCCGGGGTGCGTCACGTCTGGCAGCCGTGCCGCTCGACAGCGCGCAGCCTCCAGGCCTCCGCCGGTCAGACCGTCGCGTGCTCCCCCTGGCAGCGGGTGCGCGCCGCACGGTCAGGACCGAGCGGATCGGCCACGGTCCCGGTGTCGTCGAGCCGGCCCTGCGCCTCACGCACGGCCCGGGGGGGCAACGGCGGGCGCAGGTCGGCGACGGCAGCCAGGGCGGCCAACACGTCGTCGGGTCGTACAGCGGGCGTCACCTGCCGGACGACCATGTGCAGTATGGCACAACCTGCCTCTTCCGACGCCGACGCGCTGGCGACGGCGGGGCGGGCGTCGATGTCCTTGAGCCCGTTCTTGGTGCGCTTGGCGACGGTCACGACCTCGCTGGCCAGGAACTTCTCCACGGCCGGCTGCAGCTCGGCGAGGACCACCCCGGGCAGCTCCACGCGCCAGACGGAGGTGTCGATGCGGTCGGCCAGGGAACCGGTCCCCTCCTGCGCCTCCACGACCTCGAGGACGGCGACGTCGGGCGGCAGGGCGGTGTCCAGCGCGACCCGCACCGCCTCGGGGTCGCAGCGGATCGCGACGCCGATCTCCAGGTACTCCGCCTCGCTGGCCGCCCCGGTGGGCGCGGCGCCGATGTAGGAGATCTTCGGGTGCGGGCTGAAGCCGGCCGAGAACGCCATCGGCACCTGCGCCCGGCGCAGGGCGCGCTCGAGGGCCCGCGCGAGGTCGCGGTGGGAGGCGAACCGGAGCCGGCCCCGCTTGGCGTAGCGGATGCGCAGCTTCTGCACAGTCGGCGGCGGGGGCGGGCCCTCGGGCTGGCGGGCCATCAGACGACGGTCAGCGGGAGCAGGCTGCGGCCGGTGGGCCCGATCTGGATCTCGGTGCCGTTGGTCGGGCAGACCCCGCAGTCGTAGCACGGGGTCCACCGGCAGTCGGCGACCTCCTGCTCGGAGAGCGACTCCTGCCAGTCCTCCCAGAGCCACTCCTTGTCCAGCCCGGAGTCCAGGTGGTCCCAGGGCAGGATCTCGTGCTCGGTGCGCTCCCGGGTGGTGAACCAGTCCAGGTCGACGCCGAAGGCGGCCAGCTCGTCGGCGGCGGCCTGCGTCCACCGCTCGAAGGAGAAGTGCTCGCTCCAGCCGTCGAACTTCCCGCCCTCGCGCCAGACGCGCTCGATGACCCGGCCCACGCGGCGGTCACCGCGGGACAGCAGTCCCTCGATCACGCCGGGCTTGCCGTCGTGGTAGCGCAGCCCGATGGAGCGGCCGATGCGGCGATCGGCGTTGATGGCCTGGCGCAGCACCCGCAGCCGGTGGTCGATGGTCTCCGCGCTGGCCTGCGCGGCCCACTGGAAGGGCGTGTGCGGCTTGGGCACGAAGCCACCGATGGAGACGGTGCAGCGGATGTCCTTGCGGCCGCTGGCCTCGCGGCCGGCGCGGATCACCTCGACGGCGAGCTCGGCGATCTCGAGGACGTCCTCGTCGGTCTCGGTGGGCAGACCGCACATGAAGTAGAGCTTCACCTGCGTCCAGCCGTTGGCGTACGCCGTCGTCACCGTGCGGACGAGGTCCTCCTTGGACACCGTCTTGTTGATCACCCGGCGGATCCGCTCGCTGCCGCCCTCGGGGGCGAAGGTCAGCCCGCTGCGCCGTCCGTTGCGGGACAGCTCGTTGGCCAGCGTGACGTTGAAGGCGTCGACGCGGGTGCTCGGCAGCGACAGGCCGGTGTTGGTGCCCTCGTAGCGGTCGGCGAGCTCCTTGGCCAGCTGGCCGATCTCGGAGTGGTCCGCGCTGGACAGCGACAGCAGCCCGACCTCCTCGTAGCCGGTCGCCTTCAGGCCCTGGTCGACCATCGAGCCGATGCCGGTGATCGTCCGCTCGCGCACGGGGCGGGTGATCATCCCGGCCTGGCAGAAGCGGCAGCCGCGGGTGCACCCGCGGAAGATCTCCACGCTCATCCGCTCGTGCACGCTCTCGGCGAGCGGCACCAGCGGCTGCTTCGGGTAGGGCCACTCGTCGAGGTCCATGACGGTGCGCTTGCCGACCCTCGTCGGGACGTCGTCCCGGGTGCGGGTGACCGCGGCGATGCCGCCGTCGGGGCCGTAGGAGACCGCGTAGAACCGGGGCACGTAGACGCCGTCGACGCGGGCGAGGCGGGCCAGCAGCTCCTCGCGACCGCCCGGGCGCCCCTGCGCCTTCCACGCCTTGACGACTTCGGTGATGTCGCCGACGGCCTGCTCGCCGTCGCCCAGCACGGCGCAGTCGACGAAGTCGGCGACCGGCTCGGGGTTGAAGGCGGCGTGCCCGCCGGCCACGACGACCGGATGGGTCTCGTCGCGGTCGACCGCGTGGATCGGGACACCGGCGAGGTCGAGCGCCTCGAGCAGGTTGGTGTAGCCGAGCTCGGTGGCGAAGCTGACGCCGAGCAGGTCGAAGTCCCGGACGGCCCGGTGGCCGTCGACGGTGAACTGGCCGACGCCGTGCTCGCGCATGAGGGCGGCGAGATCGGGCCAAACGGCGTAGGTGCGCTCGGCCAGGGCGTCCGGGCGCTCGTTGAGCACCTCGTACAGGATCATCAGGCCCTGGTTGGGCAGCCCCACCTCGTAGGCGTCGGGGTACATGAGCGCCCAGTGGACGTCCACGGACTCCCACGGCTTCAGCTGGGCGTTGAGCTCACCACCGACGTACTGGATCGGCTTCTGGATCTGGGCCAGCAGCGGCTCGAGGCGGGGGTACAGAGTCTCACCAGTCATGACCGGTCCAGGGTAGCCGCCGCCACCACCGGCCCCGGTCGGGCGACGATCAGATGACCTGATCGTCGCGCGTCCTCCCTCACCGCAGACGCCGCGGGAGGACGCCGCACGACGAGGGAGGACGAGCCGAGCCCTGGGCGCCCTGTTGTATTAATGCTACGGTTCGTCGTATGGGGCGACAGTCGAAGTCGGAGGCGGACAAGGTCCACGACCGCATCGCGGTGCTCCGGGCCGACCGCGGCGTGAGCCGCAAAGAACTCGCGGACGCCGTCGGGGTCCATCCCCAGACGATCGGCTACGTGGAGCGCGGCGACTACAGCCCGTCCCTGGCCCTGGCCCTGCGCATCGCCCGCTTCTTCGACCTGCCGGTGGAAGCGGTGTTCTCGCTCGACCCGCTGCCCTCGCTCAGCGAGGAACTCCTCAGGAGGACGTCATGAGCAGCTCCCCCGACCAGACCTACCTCGCCCGCACCTTCGACGACGGCCGCTGGGCCTGGGCCCGTTCCCTGACGGTCCGCCGCCGCGCCGTCGTGGCCGAGGCCGGCCTGCTGACGGCGCTGGTCGCCGTCACGGTGGCCGCGGCCGCGACGAGCGAGGGGTGGACGACGTCGTACTTCCTCGCCTGGACCGTCGGCCTGCTCGCGTTCATCCCGCTGCACTCGGTGCTCAACCTGGGCATCCGGGGGGTGTTCGACCGGGACGCCCGGTCCCTCGACGAGCACCAGCGGCGCGTGCGCGAACGGTCCTTCAGCGCGATGGGCTGGCCGAGCACGGCGCTGACGTTCGCGGCGTGGACCGGTGCGGTCGCCGTCGTCGCGCTCACCGGCCACGTCGAGATGGCGCTGTGCCTGGGGTTCCTGCTCTGGTTCACCGCCGGCCTGCTGGCCTACTGGCACCTGGCCTGGACCGCGCCCGAGGAGCCGGCCGACCCCGACCTCTGACCCGCCTGCCACTCCCCGGACCCCGAGCCACGATCAGCCCACCTGATCGTGCGGTGTCCTCCCTCACCGCAGAGCGGAAGGGAGGACACCGCGTGATCAGCTCCCTGATCCCGGCGCGTCAGCCGAGGTCGGGGAAGAACAGCCCGATCTCGCGCGCGGCGGACTCGGGCGAGTCGGAGCCGTGCACGATGTTGTTCTGGACCTCGAGGGCGAAGTCGCCGCGGATGGTGCCCGGCCCGGCCTTCACCGGGTCGGTGGCGCCGGCCAGGGCGCGGAACGCCTCGATGGCGCGCGGGCCCTCGACGACCAGGGCCATCAGCGGGCCGCCGGTGATGAACTCGACGAGCGAGCCGAAGAACGGCCGCTCGCGGTGCTCGGCGTAGTGGGTCTCGGCGACCTCCGCGGTCAGGGTGCGCAGCTCGGCGGCGACCAGGCGCAGGCCCTTGCGCTCGAGCCGCGTGATCACCTCGCCGACCAGGCCGCGGGAGACGCCGTCGGGCTTGACGAGGACGAGAGTGCGTTCGGTCACGGGGGGGCAGCCTACGGGGTGGCCGCCGGGTCCCCGCCGCCGTCGGCCGGGTCGGGCGCCCGCACCGGGCCGAAAGCGGTCCCCACCAGCTGCTTGCGGACCTGCAGGAGGTAGGCCCAGATGAGCAGGAAGGCGCCCGCCACGAACCACATGGCGTTCGTGTAGAGGCCGGTGAGCAGCAGCGGCAGCTGCAGGGCGGTGCCGATGAGCAAGCCGCGCTCCCTGCGCTGGATGCCGCTGGCCAGGATCAGGACGACGGCGAGCACGAGCAGCACCGTCAGCCGGCCGCCGCCCAGCCCCTCCTCGGTCTGCGCGATGCCGCGGGGCACGAACAGGACCGCGATCCCCTCCAGGACCAGCACCGCGGCCGCCGCTCCGCGCAGCGCCTTCGCCGCGCGGAGCGGGTCGGGCGCGGTCACCGCGATCCCCGCGCGAGGAGGGAGCGGGCCTCGCCCGCGGTGATCACGCTGCCGGTGACCAGCACGCCCGAGCCGCCGAGGGCGTCGTCGGAACCGGCCTCGGCCAGCTCGATCGCCTCGCTGATCGCCTCGCCCAGCCGCGGCGACACGCTGACCCGGTCGGCGCCGAAGACGTCGACGGCCAGCGCGCCCAGCTCGTCGGCGGGCATGGCCCGCGGCGAGCCGTTCTGGGTGACGACGAGCTCGGCGCAGACCTCCTCCAGCGCGGCGAGCATCCCGGGGACGTCCTTGCCGTGCACGCAGCCCACGACGCCGACGAGGCGGGTGAAGTCGAACGACTCCCGGATCGCCGCCACGGTCGCGGTCATGCCGGCCGGGTTGTGCGCGGCGTCGACGAGCACGGTGGGGCTGGTGCGCACCCGCTCGAGCCGGCCGGGCGAGCGGACGGCGGCGAACGCCGCACGGACGGTCTCCTGCTCGATCGGGCCGGTCGCGGCGCCCGCGCCGAGGAACGCCTCGACCGCGGCCAGCGCCGTCACCGCGTTCTGCGCCTGGTGGGCGCCGAACAGCGGGAGGAAGACCTCCTCGTACTCGCCGCCCAGGCCCTGCAGCCGGACCTGCTGGCCACCGACGGCGACCTTCCGCTCCAGCACGCCGAACTCGGTGCCCTCGCGGGCGACGACGGCGTCGGCCTCGACGGCGCGGCGGACCAGCGCGTCGAGCGCGGCCGGCTCCTGGTGGGCGAGCACCGCGATCGCGTCGGCCGCGATGATCCCGGCCTTCTCGCCGGCGATGGTGCCGACGTCGGGCCCGAGGTACTCGGCGTGGTCCAGGGCGACCGGCGTGACGACGGCGACCCGCGCGTCGGCCACGTTCGTGGCGTCCCAGGTGCCGCCCATGCCGACCTCGATCACCGCGACGTCGACCGGCGCGTCGGCGAACAGCGCGTAGGCCATGCCGACCATGACCTCGAAGAAGCTCATCGGGATCTCGCCGGCGGCGTCGACCATCTGCACGTAGGGCGCGATGTCGTCGTAGGTCTCGACGAAGCGCTCGGCGCTCACCGGCTCGCCGTCGAGCACGATCCGCTCCCGGATCGACTGCAGGTGCGGGCTGGTGAAGCGGCCGACCCGCAGGCCGAAACCGCGCAGCAGCTCGTCGATCATCCGCGCCGTCGTCGTCTTGCCGTTGGTACCGGCCACCTGGATGACGGGCATGGCCCGGTGCGGCGAGCCGAGCAGGTCGACCAGCGCGCTGATCCGGGTGAGCGAGGGCTCCAGACGGCTCTCCGGCCAGCGGGCCAGCAGCGCGTTCTCGACCCGGGCCATGTCACCGGTGCTGCTGTTGCTCATCCTGCTCAGGATGCCAGCCGGGACACCGCACCGGCTCCGTGCCCCGGTCCGCTCCTCCCTCGGTGCTCCCGCGGCTGTCGCCGGTCGTGCACTTCCTAGGATGAGGTCCATGGTCACCGACTCCCGCACCCCGGACAGCGCGACGCCGGGAGCCGCCGTCGGCGTACCGGAGAAGCCGTCGATCGACGGCCTCGAGGACAAGTGGATCGCCCGCTGGGCGTCCGAGGACACCTACGGCTTCGACCGCGAGGCCGCGCTGCAGGCCCCGCGCGAGCAGATCTGGTCGATCGACACTCCCCCGCCGACCGCCAGCGGCTCGCTGCACGTGGGGCACGTCTTCAGCTACACCCACACCGACATCGTCGCCCGCTACCAGCGGATGCGCGGCAAGCACGTCTTCTACCCGATGGGCTGGGACGACAACGGCCTGCCGACCGAGCGCCGGGTGCAGAACTACTACGGCGTGCGCTGCGACCCCGCGCTCCCCTACGACCCGTCGTTCGAGCCGCCGGCCAAGCCGGAGAAGAACCAGCTGCCGATCTCGCGGCGCAACTTCGTCGAGCTCTGCGAGCGGCTGACCGCGGTCGACGAGTCCGCCTTCGAGGAGCTGTGGCGCCGGGTCGGCCTGTCGGTCGACTGGTCGAACGTCTACCGGACGATCTCGGAGACCTCCCGGGCGACCGCGCAGCGGATGTTCCTGCACAACCTCGCCCGCGGGGAGGCCTACGCGCAGGAGGCGCCGACCCTCTGGGACGTCACCTTCCGCACCGCCGTCGCCCAGGCCGAGCTCGAGGACCGGGAGCGGCCCGGCGCCTACCACCGGATCGCCTTCGCCGGCCCCGAGGGCCCGGTCTTCATCGAGACGACGCGGCCCGAGCTGCTGCCCGCGTGCGTCGCGCTGGTCGCCCACCCCGACGACGAGCGGTACCAGCCGCTGTTCGGCAAGACGGTGCGCACGCCGCTGTTCGACGTCGAGGTGCCGGTGGTGGCCCACCGCCTCGCCGAGCCGGGCAAGGGCTCGGGCATCGCGATGATCTGCACCTTCGGCGACCTCAACGACGTCACCTGGTGGCGCGAGCTGCAGCTGCCCACCCGGGCGATCGTCGGCTGGGACGGCCGGATCCTGGCCGAGCCCCCGGCCGACGTGCCCGCGGAGCCCTACGCCGAGCTGGCCGGCAAGACCGTGTTCAGCGCGCAGCAGCGGATCGTGGAACTGCTGCAGGAGTCCGGCGACCTGCAGGGCGAGCCCAAGCCGATCACCCACCCGGTGAAGTTCTTCGAGAAGGGCGAGCGCCCGCTGGAGATCGTCACCACGCGGCAGTGGTACATCCGCAACGGCGGCCGGGACGCCGACCTGCGCGACGCCCTCCTCGCGCGCGGCCGGGAGATCCAGTGGGTGCCCGACCACATGCGGCACCGCTACGACAACTGGGTCGAGGGCCTCAACGGCGACTGGCTGATCAGCCGCCAGCGGTTCTTCGGCGTCCCGTTCCCGGTCTGGTACCGGCTGGACGCCGAGGGCGAGCCGGACTACTCGGCACCCATCGTGGCCCCGGAGGAGTCACTGCCGGTCGACCCGTCGTCCGACGTGCCCGCGGGCTTCACCGAGGACCAGCGCGGCAAGCCGGGCGGTTTCATGGCCGACCCCGACGTCATGGACACCTGGGCGACGTCGTCGCTGTCGCCGCAGGTGGCCTCGGGCTGGGACACCGACCCGGAGCTGTTCGCCAAGGTGTTCCCGATGGACCAGCGGCCGCAGGCGCACGACATCATCCGCACCTGGCTGTTCTCCACGGTCGTCCGCGCGCACTTCGAGCACGGCGCGGTGCCCTGGACGCACGCCACGATCTCCGGCTTCGTGGTCGACCCGGACCGCAAAAAGATGTCGAAGTCCAAGGGCAACGCGACGACGCCGATCGACGTGCTGGAGCGGTACGGCACCGACGCGGTGCGCTGGCGCGCCGCCGGCGCCCGCCCGGGTGCGGACTCGCCGTTCGACGAGGCGCAGATGAAGGTCGGCCGGCGGCTGGCCATGAAGATCCTCAACGTCGGCAAGTTCGCCCTGGGCTCCGGCGCCTCGGCCGCGCACACGCTCGACCAGGTGACCGAGCCGATCGACCGCGCGCTGCTGGCCACGCTGGCGCGGGTGGTCGACGACGCCACCGCGGCGATGGAGTCCTACAACTACACGCGGGCGCTCGAGGTCACCGAGACGTTCTTCTGGTCGTTCTGCGACGACTACGTCGAGCTGGTGAAGTCCCGCGCCTACGGGTCGGGTGACGCCGCGGCCTCGGCCCAGGCGGCGCTCGCGCTGGCCCTGTCGGTGCAGCTGCGGCTGTTCGCGCCGGTGCTGCCCTTCGTCACCGAGGAGGTCTGGTCCTGGTGGCAGGCCGGCTCGGTGCACCGGGCGGGCTGGCCGACGGCCGGCGAGCTGCCCGACGACGGCGACCCCGCGGTGGTGACCGTGGCCGCGGCCGCCCTGGCCGCGGTGCGGAAGGCGAAGTCCGACGCCAAGCAGTCGATGCGGGCCGACGTCGAGTCGGCGACCGTCACCGCCGCACCGGACCAGGTGCCGCTGGTCGAGGCGGCCCGCTCCGACCTCATCGACGCCGGCCGGATCCAGTTGCTGACCATCCGGCCCGGCGAGGGCGAGCTGACCGTCGACGTCGTCCTCGCTCCGGCCGCCGAGGCCTGATTTCCGCCTAAGTTCCGCCTGAGCGGTGTGCGCCGCGGGCGCGTTTCCCGGCCGGGAGCGCGCCCGCGGCGCACATCGCTGTCGCCTCGTCAGCGGGTGAGCTCGGCCAGCTTCCGGACCGTGTTCCAGTTGCGGTTGGTCCCGGCGACGCCGAGCAGCCGGTCCCACCTCCACCCGGCCATGGGGCTGCGGCGGACGCCCTCGGGCAGCCACAGGTAGAGCTCGCGGTTCCGGAGCTCGTACGCGCCACCGTCGGCGGGCGGCAGCGCCGGCAGCCGGTCGGGGTCCGGCGGCTCGGCGAGGAAGGTCACCGAGTACCGCGCGTGGTCGGTGACGAGGTGGCCCAGCGGATCCGCGGCGACGACGTCGGCCAGCTCGTCCGCCGTCCGGACGACGACGGGGACGTCGAACCCGAACTCCTCGCCGATGACCCTGGTGAGCTCGGCCGCCAGCTCGGCCTCGGGCAACCCGCTGTCGACCAGCACGTTTCCGCTCGCCAGGTGCATGCGGACCGCGCCGTAGCCGCGTGCGGCGAGCACCTCGCGCAGCCGCGGCATGGACACCCGTCGGGTCGCGCCCAGGTTGACCGCGCGGAGCAGGGCCACGTACCGCGTACTCACGGCCGCAAGCTACCGCCGCGGGGACCCTGACCCGTCGTGGACGTCCGGCGGCTCCACCCGGGCCGGCTGGTGGGGCACTGTGCGTCGGCGGCGGGTTCCCTGGCGGACCACCCGCCCTCCACGCACATCGCTCCGGGCTCAGCGGCGCCGCTGTCCACAGATCCCGACGACGACGACCACGCGGGCCTCCGCCCCGGCACCGTGAGCTCCCGTGGCCCACGACCTGCGCGCCCTCTTCGGCCCCGGCGGTGTCCGCACGTCGGCCGAGCTCTCCCGCCGGGTCGACCGGCACACGGTGAGCGCCTGGGTGGCGGCCGGACGGGTCCGTCGCCCGTACCCCGGCGTCCTCGTCCTGCCGGAGGCGTGGGAGGACTGGCACACCCGGGCGCTGGCGGCCGTGCTGGCGACGCGCGGGGTGCTGAGCCACGGCTCCGCGGCGGCGCTCTGGCGCCTCGCCCCCAGGGACGGCGTCATCCACGTGTCGATCCCCGCCTCGCGTCGCGCGCTCCGACGGCCGGGCCTCCGGGTGCACCGCGTCCAGGACCTCACGGCCGACCAGCTCGGGAACCTGCCCGTGACCCACCTGCCGCGCACCCTCGTCGACACCTGGGGTTGGGCGCACTCCGCGCGCGGATCGAGCCGGCTGGTGGAGTCGGCCCGCGGCTCCGTCATCGAGACGCTGCGCGATCGGCGCGTGCGCCCGGCAGCGTTGCGGGCGGGGCTGGCCGCCCAGCCCGCACTGCCGGGACGGCGCGGGTTGGACGAGCTGATCGGCCTGGTCGAGCAGGGATGCCAGAGCGAGCTGGAGATCTGGGGTGTCCGGGAGGTGCTGCGCGGACCGGGGATGCCGGCCTTCGAGCAGCAGCACCGGGTGGCGCTGCCCTTCGGCACCGTCCGGCTGGGCGCCGCTGTGCCCGGCCTGAAGGTGGCCGTCGAACTGGACGGCGCGGCCTTCCACGGCAGCGCGGAGGCGCGTGAGCGGGACATCCGGCGGGACGTCGCGCTCGCCGCCCTCGGCTGGGTGGTGCTGCGGTTCAGCTATCGCCGGCTGATGCGCGAGCCGGAGGCGTGCCGCCGGGAGATCCTCGCGGTGTGCCGGGCGCGCGCGGCGGCGCTCCGGTGAGGCGATGTGCAGCTGTGGCGGGTCCGCGCGCCGGGAACGCGCCATCGGCGCACATCGCTGCGCCGCCAGGAAACGTGAACGGCCCGCCCCCTGGTGGGGACGGGCCGTCGACGCTCAGCGGGAGGTCAGGCCGACTTCTCGCGGGGGGCGCGGGTGGGCTTGCGCGGGACGATCGTCGGGTTGACGTGCTCCAGCACGACCTCCTTGGTGATCACCACGGAGGCGACGTCCTCACGGCTGGGGATGTCGTACATGACCGACTGGAGCACCTCCTCCATGATCGCGCGGAGCCCGCGGGCGCCGGTGCCCCGGAGGATCGCCTGGTCGGCGACGGCCTCGAGCGCGTCGTCGGTGAACTCGAGCTCCACCCCGTCGAGCTCGAAGAGCTTCCGGTACTGGCGCACCAGGGCGTTCTTCGGCTGGGTCAGGATGTTGATCAGCGCCTGCCGGTCCAGCTTGCGGACGCTGGTGATCACCGGGAGCCGGCCGATGAACTCGGGGATCATGCCGAACTTCAGCAGGTCCTCGGGCATGACCTCGGCGAAGGAGTTGGCGTCCTCTATCTCCTGCTTGCCGCGGATCTCCCCGGCGAAGCCGATTCCCTGCTTGCCGGCGCGCGCCTCGATGACCTGCTCCAGGCCGGCGAACGCGCCACCCACGATGAACAGCACGTTCGTCGTGTCGATCTGGATGAACTCCTGGTGCGGGTGCTTGCGGCCGCCCTGCGGCGGCACCGACGCCGTCGTCCCCTCGAGGATCTTCAGCAGCGCCTGCTGCACGCCCTCACCCGAGACGTCGCGGGTGATCGACGGGTTCTCGCTCTTGCGGGCGATCTTGTCGACCTCGTCGATGTAGATGATGCCGGTCTCGGCGCGCTTGACATCGTAGTCGGCGGCCTGGATCAGCTTGAGCAGGATGTTCTCGACGTCCTCACCCACGTACCCGGCCTCGGTGAGCGCGGTGGCGTCGGCGATGGCGAACGGGACGTTCAGCATCCGGGCCAGCGTCTGCGCGAGGTGGGTCTTCCCGCAGCCGGTGGGGCCGATCAGCAGGATGTTGGACTTGGCCAGCTCGACAGCGTCCTCACGGGAGGCGCCTGCGCCGCCGGCCTGGATCCGCTTGTAGTGGTTGTAGACCGCGACCGAAAGCGTCCGCTTGGCCTTGTCCTGGCCGATGACGTACTGGTCGAGGAAGTCGTGGATCTCCTTGGGCTTGGGCAGCTCGTCGAACTTCAGGTCCGACGACTCGGAGAGCTCTTCCTCGATGATCTCGTTGCAGAGATCGATGCACTCGTCGCAGATGTAGACCCCGGGGCCAGCGATGAGCTTCTTGACCTGCTTCTGGCTCTTGCCGCAGAACGAGCACTTGAGCAGATCACCGCTCTCACCGATTCGTGCCACCTGCTGACCTCCACCTCGACAGTCGCCGGTCCTGGTGTCAGGTACCCGCGGGTTGGACCCTGCTTGCTTGTCTTCTGCCCCTGCTCGACCCCGCTGACAGGCTGCCCCGCGAGGCTCGACTCCCAGCACTTCCGGCCGGGGATCGGGCGTTCGCCGAACGTACCCGCCACCTCCGACGAGGTCGGGCAATGACTCACCCGCTTCGCCTGAGGCCTTCCACTTCTGTCCCGTCGTGCCCTCGAACCTCCGACGGTACGGGCCGAACACGCGTCGCGCGCGCCTCCGGCCCGTACCGATCGATCAGGAGGAGAGGGCGTTGAGCTTGCGGCTCTGGATCACCTGGTCGACGATCCCGTACTCCTTGGCCTGGGCGGCCGTCAGGATCTTGTCCCGGTCGATGTCGGTGCGGATCTGCTCCTGGGACCGGCCGGTGTGCCGGGCCAGGATCTCCTCCATCTGCACCCGGACCCGCTCGATCTCGGCAGCGTGGATCTCCAGGTCGGTGACCTGACCGCCGGCCTCGCCCGAGGGCTGGTGGATCAGCACGCGGGAGTAGGGCAGCGCCAGTCGCTTGCCCGGCGTCCCGGCCGCGAGCAGGACAGCGGCGGCCGAGGCCGCCTGACCCATGACCACGGTCTGGATGTCGGGACGGACGAACATCATCGTGTCGTAGATGGCCATGAGCGACGTGAACGAGCCGCCGGGCGAGTTGATGTAGATCGTGATGTCGCGGTCGGGGTCAGCGGACTCCAGCGTGATCAGCTGGGCCATCACGTCGTTGGCCGAGGCGTCGTCGATCTGCACGCCGAGGAAGATGATCCGTTCCTCGAAGAGCTTGTTGTAGGGGTTGGACTCCTTCATGCCGTAGCTCGTGCGCTCCACGAAGGAGGGCAGGATGTACCGGCTGGAGGGCATCTCGAAGCTCATCTGTCTGTGTCCTCGGGCGCTCAGTTGTCGGAGACCGGGTTGGCGCTGTCGGTCATGGCCGCCTTGCTCACCACGTGATCGACGAAGCCGTACTCGAGGGCCTCCTGCGCGGTGAACCACCGGTCGCGGTCGGAGTCCTTGTCGATCTGCTCGATGCTCTGCCCGGTGTGGAAGGACTGCAGCTCGTTGAGCTCCTTCTTCGTGCGGCGGAACAGGTCGGCCTGGATGGCGATGTCCGCCGCCGTGCCGCCGACACCCGCCGAGGGCTGGTGCATCATGATCCGCGCGTGCGGCAGGGCGTAGCGCTTGCCCTTGGTGCCCGCCGTCAGCAGGAACTGGCCCATCGACGCGGCCAGGCCCATCCCGTAGGTGGCGACGTCGCAGTCGATGAACTGCATCGTGTCGTAGATGGCCATGCCGGCGCTGACCGAGCCGCCGGGCGAGTTGATGTACAGGTGGATGTCCTGCTTGGGGTCCTCGGCGGACAGCAGCAGCATCTGGGCGGCCAGCTGGTTGGCGATGACGTCGTCGACCTGGGTGCCCAGGAAGATGATCCGCTCGCGCAGCAGGCGCTCGTAGACCGAGTCGCCGAGGTTCATCATGCCGCTGGCGCCACGCATCATGGGTGCGCTCGCCAGGATCGGGTCGGTGGTGCTCACGGGTGCGGTGACCTCCGTAGGACGCGTCGTGGCAGTCGTTCTCGTGTGGTGCGGGGCCCGGAACGGCCCTCCGGGAGGTGATCCCCCCGGCGATCGCCTGAGTCCTGTCGACCCTAACGCGGACCTGCGACGGGACAGTCCCCGCGCGGGCGGTGTTCGCCGTCGGCGCAGCGCCGGAGCCCCGCGAACGCGACGACGCCGCCCTCCCCGGGCGGGGAGGGCGGCGTCGCCGGTGGTGGCACCGCAGATCAGACCTTGTCGACGTCCTCGGTGTTCTCGGTGGCGCCCTCGGCGGCCTCGGTCGCGACGGCCTTGACGGCGACGTCGTCACCCTCGGCCGGGGCTTCCTCGGTGCTCTCCTCGGCGGCCTCGTCGTCGGACGCCTGCACCGTCTTTGGGCGCACGGCCTCGAGGTCGACGGTGTTGCCCGACGCGTCGGTGATCGTCGTCTGCTCGAGCAGCTGGGCCAGCGTCTTGGTGCGGCGGACGTCGGCGACGAACTCGGCGATGTTGCCGCTCTGCTGCAGCTGCTGGGCGAACTGCTCCGGGCTCATCCGGTTGCGCTGCGCCTGCGCCATGATCTGCGCCGAGAGGTCGTCGTTGGCGACGGTGACCTCACGGGCGTCGGCGATGGCGTCGAGGATGAACTGCGTCTTGACGGCCTCCTCGACGTTCTTCTTCTGCTCGGCGTCGTACTCCTCGCGGCTCTCGACGCCGGACATCTTGAGGAACGCGTCCCAGTCCATGCCGGCCTGCGCCAGCTCGCGCTCGAAGGCCTGGTTGCGCCACTCGATCTCGCGGTCGACGAGGTTCTCCGGGATCGGCACCTCGATGGTCTCGATCAGGTGCTCGACCAGCTTGTCGCGCGCCTG
The DNA here is from genome assembly GCF_054050855.1 of Blastococcus sp. SYSU DS0539. Lineage (NCBI taxonomy): Bacteria > Bacillati > Actinomycetota > Actinomycetes > Geodermatophilales > Geodermatophilaceae > Blastococcus > Blastococcus sp. SYSU DS0539. The sequence continues at coordinate 107,305 of NZ_JBJHAF010000007.1, forward strand.
CGTGCCCTGCTGGATCACCTTGGTGCGGGCCAGCCGGGTGCGGACGTCCTCGCGCAGCTCGTCGAGGGTGTCGAACTCGCTGGCGGTGGAGGCGAACTCGTCGTCCAGCTCCGGCAGCTCCTTCTCCTTCACCGAGCGGACGGTGACGGTGACCTCGGCCTGCTCGCCGGCGTCGGGGCCGGAGAGGAGCGCGGTCTGGAAGGTCTTCGACTCGTCGGCGGACAGCCCGCGGACGGCGTCGTCGAGGCCCTCCATGAGGTTGCCGGAGCCGACCTCGTAGGACATGCCGGTGGTCGAGCCGTCCTCGAGGACCTCGCCGTTGAGCTTGGCCTCGAGGTCGATGGAGACGAAGTCGCCGTCCTGGGCGGCCCGCTCGACGCCGGTCAGCATCGAGAAGCGCTCGCGCATGACCGAGACCTGCTGGTCGATCTCCTCGTCGGTGACCTCGACGTCGTCGACGGTCACGGCCAGGTCGTCCAGCGACGGCAGCTCGAGCTGCGGGGCGACGTCGACCTCGGCGGTGAAGGCCAGGGTGTCGTTGTCGTCGAGGCGGGTGACCTCGATGTCGGGCTGGCCGAGCACGCGCACCTGGTTCTCGCGGATGACCTCGGAGTAGACCTCCGGGATGGCGTGCTGGACGACCTGCTCCAGGACGACGGGGCGGCCGATGCGCTGGTCGAGCACCCGGTTGGGCACCTTGCCGGGGCGGAACCCGGGGACGCGGACCTGCTTGCCCAGCTCCTTGTAGACCTCACCGAAAGCGTGGTCCAGGTCCCCCCAGGGCACCTCGATCGCCATCCGGACCCGCGTGGGGCCCAGTTCCTCGATGGTGCTCTTCACAGCGGCAGTGCTCCTCGGTAAGACAGCGGTTGCAGGCGCCCGCGGGGTCCGGTGACGCCGGGTCGACCCCCGAGTCTAGAGACGTCGGGGGCACGCGCGCGGTGGCGGGATGCGGGCATCCCGCTCGTCCGGTCGGGGTGACAGGATTTGAACCTGCGGCCCCCTGCTCCCAAAGCAGGTGCGCTACCAAGCTGCGCCACACCCCGTGGCCGCCCGAGTCTAGGCGGCTCCCCGCCGGCCACCGCTCCGGAACCCGTCAGGCCGACACCACCGGGCGGCGATCCGCCCACGGCGCCGCCTCCTCCAGCGCGGCGGCCACCCGGACCAGGACGTCCTCGCGGCCGAACGCGGCGACCAGCTGGACGCCGATCGGCAGCCCTTCCTCCGTCCAGTGCAGCGGCAGGCTGATGGCCGGCTGCCCGGTGACGTTGAACTGCGACGTGTACGGCATCAGGCTGTTGATCCGCCGGCCCTCCTCCTTCGGCCCGGCCGCGGTGAGCCAGCCCAGCTCCGGCGGCTGTGCGGCGATCGTGGGCGTCACCAGCAGGTCGAACCCCTCGCCGTCCTGGTCGCGCGGCGTCCACCAGCCGGCCATCCGCCGGGTCCACGACCCCAGCCACGTCCGCGCCCCGACGTAGTCCTCGGCGGAGAGCTTCCGGCCGACGGCGCGGTACATGACGTTGCGCGGCTCGAGCTCCCCGTCCTCGATCGGGCGGCCCAACGCCCCCCGCTCGAGCGCGGAGAGGGTGAGGGCGATGTCGGCGGCGATCGTGGTGGTGAAGAAGCGCGGGAACCGCGGGTCGAACATCGCCTCCGGCGTGCCCGGCTCGACGTCGCACCCGATCTGCTGCAGCAGCCGCCCGGCCAGCTCCACGGCGGCCCGGCAGGCGGGGTCGTCCAGGTACTGCTCCCCCGGATCGGCGTCGAGCAGGCCGACGCGCAGCCGGCCCACCGGAGCACCGACCTCCTCGGCCAGCGGACGGGGCAGCGGCGGGGCGGCGTAGGGATCGCCGGGCATGGGCCCGGCGAGGACGTCGAGGACGGCGGCGGTGTCCCGCACCGAGCGGGTGACGACGCCGTCGATCGTGGCGCCGCCCCAGCCCTCCCCCACGTCCGGCCCCTGGCTGACCCGGGCACGCGTGGGCTTCAGGCCGACCAGCCCGCACTCGGCGGCCGGGATGCGGATCGAGCCGCCGCCGTCGTTGGCGTGGGCGACGGGGACCAGGCCGGCGGCGACCGCGGCCGCGGAACCGCCGCTGGAGCCGCCGGTGGACCGGTTCGTGTCGTACGGGTTGCGGGCCGGAGCGTTCGCCGCCGGCTCGGTGGTGATCGTGGTGCCGAACTCCGGCACGTTGGTGCGGCCGAGGACGACGAAGCCCGCCGTCCGGAAGCGCTGCGCGAGGTAGCTGTCGGTGGGCCAGCGGTGCCCGGCGTCCCGGAGGAAGGACGTGCCGTAGTGCGTCTCCTCCCCGGCGACGTGGCAGCCGAGGTCCTTGAGCAGGAGCGGGACGCCTCTGAACGGACCGTCCGGCAGATCGCCCTCGGACTCCTTGCGGGCGGCGTCGAACCGGTCGCGGATCACCGCGTCCAGCTGCGGGTTGACCCGCTCGATGCGTTCGATCGCCGCGTTCACCAGCTCGGCGGGGCTGGCCTGCCCGGTACGGACGAGGTCTGCCTGCGCGGTGGCGTCCAGCCACGTGGTCTCGGTCACGTCGGCACCGTAGCGGCGATCACCGACAGGGCGACCGTCCGCAGGGCCGGCGACCCGGGCGCCGCAGGCCGCCGGGTGTGCGGTCACCGCCATCTGTAGTTGGATCATGGTCTGAGAAGCGGCGGAGTGCGCCGGCAGCGCGCAGTGAGGCCGGGAGACCGTGGAACCCACGGGGCCCGGTTCTCTCACGGACACGGAGCGAGGCCATGAACGGTCGTCGAGCAGCGTTCTTCCTGGTGCCACTGCTGTTCGTGGGCGCGTGCACGGGCACCGACGAGGACGACGCGACGGACGGCGACACCTCCCCCACGGCCACCGCCGGCAGCGCGGACATGGGCGCCTGCGAGTTCGACGTACCGGCGGGCGTGGAGATCGAGTGCGGCACGCTGCCCGTCCCGGCCGACCGCGACGACCCGGACGCCGGCGAGATCGAGCTGGCGTTCGCCGTCGTCCGCAGCGCCGCCGACAGCCCGGCGGAGGACCCCGTCGTCTACCTGTCGGGAGGTCCGGGCCAGAGCACGCTGGAACTCGTGCCGCAGGCGTTCGGCCTGCTCTACGAGCCGCTCACGGAGAACCGGGACCTGGTGCTCGTCGACCAGCGGGGCACCGGGCTGACCGAGCCGTCGCTGGCTTGCGACGAGTACAGCTCGTGGGTCCGGGAGTCCCTGGGCTCGGACCTGCCCCCGGATGAGCTGGAGGCCCAGGCGGTGCAGTCGCTGGACGAGTGCCGCCAGCGCCTGGTGGACGAGGGCATCGACTTCGCCGACTACGACAGCGCGGCATCGGCCGCCGACCTCGAGGACCTGCGCGTCGCCCTCGGCTACGACGAGTGGAACCTCTACGGCATCTCCTACGGCACCCGGCTGGCGCAGGCCGCGATGCGCGACCACCCCGAGGGAATCCGGTCGGTGGTGCTGGACGCCGCCTACCCCGTGGACGCAGATCTCTACGAGGAGACGCCGGGCAACGCCGTCCGGGCCATGGAGGCCCTGTTCGCCGCCTGCGCCGACGACCCCGGGTGCGCCGCCGAGTACCCCGACCTCGAGCGGACGTTCACGAGCCTGGTCGAGGAGCTGAACACCTCACCGGCGCCGATCACCGTGGTCGATCCGACGAACGGGCAGCGCATCGAGGACGAACTCGACGGGGACTCGCTCGTCGGCTTCCTGTTCCAGTCCCTGTACTCGACCGAGCTGCTGGCGCACCTGCCGGAGATCATCACCGCCGCGGACGACGGCGAGTTCGGCACGATCGGTCTGCTGCTCGGGGCGCTCTCCCAGCAGCTGGAGCTGGTCAGCATCGGCCAGCAGCTGGCCGTGCAGTGCCAGGAGGAGGTCGCCTTCGGCACCCGGGATGAGGTGGCCGCGGCCGCCGCCGAGCACCCGCTGGTGGAGGGCTTCTTCGAGGGCGCGCCGACCCTGGGGCCCGGCGTCTTCGACGTCTGCGATTCCTGGGACGCCGGGGAGCCCGGCGACGGGGCGAACGATCCGGTGACCAGCGAGATCCCCGCGCTGGTCCTGGCCGGCGACCTGGACCCGATCACGCCACCGCGCTGGGGCGAGGAGATCGCCGAAGGACTGCCCAACAGCTACTTCGTCCGGTTCCCGTTCACCGGGCACGGAGCCCTGCCCAGCCACGACTGCGCGGTGCGGATCGCCGCGCACTTTCTGGACGATCCCGGCAGCCAGCCGGCGACCGGCTGCGTCGACGACATCGACCCACCTGCCTTCACCGCGGACGACATCGAGGTGGAGATGACGTCGTTCGAGAGCGAGGAGCTCGGTCTCACCGGGCTGCGGCCGGAGGGCTGGACGGAGGTGATCCCCGGCGTGTGGCAGGAGTCGGTCCTGGCGTCGCTGGTCCAGCGGGTCGTGCCCGGCGCCACCGCCGAGCAGCTGCTCCAGACGGTCGGCGTGCAGATGGGGCTCGCGGAGCCACCCCAGCCGGTCGGCGAGCTGTCGACCGACTCGTTCACGTGGCAGCTCTACCGGCTGGACGACCTCGGGCAGAGCGTCGACCTGGCGCTCGCCGATGGTCCGGACGGCCTGCTGCTGGTCCAGCTGACCACCAGCCCGGCGCGGAACGACGTCCACCGCCAGGAGGTCTTCCTGCCGGCCGTCGAAGCGCTCGCCCCGCTGTCCTGAACCGCTCCCCGGTCCCCCGTCCGATCCGCGAAAGGGTTCGCCCGCCGTTAGCCTGCCGGGGAGGCGCGAGCCCAGCCCCCGGCGGTCGGAGCGCGCCCCACGGACGGAGGCCTTGCGGTGGAAATCGACGACGACGGCCTCGGCCCGGCCACTCCCACACCGCCGCCGAGGTTCGGCGTGCTTCCGGCGGCCGCGGCGCTGGTGCGCCTCCCGTTCGACCTGGCCGTCCTGGTCGGCTACGCCGTGCGTGAGCTCCCGCTGCTGGTGCAGGACGTGCGCAGCACGGTGAACGACGTCGCCCGGCTGGTGCACCACGGCGAGCGGGGCGGCGCGCTGCAGGAACTGCTCGACAGCCTCGCCCGCGCGGCCCGGGCGGACAGCGCGGGGGCGCTGACGCATGCGCTGCGCTCGGCGGGTGACCTGGCCGCGGTGCGGGCGGAGGTCGAGCGGCAGCGCCTCCTGATCGGGGACGTCGATCCCGCTCAGGACCGTGGAGACGGCTGACGCCGCCGGTCACCCGAACTGCTCGACCGGCGCCGTCCGCAGGCCGGTGGCGGGGCGAGCCAGCCGGCCGGACGACGGCGGATCAGCCACTCGGGGCGGCCAGCAGCCAGTCCCGCCAGCCGCGGGCGGGGGCGTCGGCGGCCTCGGCTCGCGCCAGAGCGAGCGCGGCAGCGCGTTCACCCGGTCACCGTACGAGCCGAGACGGCGGAGTCGATCAGCCGGAAGGAGGAGAACGGGGTACCGCCGGCGACGCGGCGGGAGCGGCGTTCCTGGGAGGCGCTACCCTCGGTGCGGACTCCGGCCCACCGGTCACGATCGGCGGGCATCTGTCTCGCGGGTGTAGCTCAATGGTAGAGCCCCAGCCTTCCAAGCTGGCCATGCCGGTTCGATCCCGGTCACCCGCTCCATGCATAACCGCAGGTCCGAGCGCCTGTTAGGCGTACTGGAGGAGTCCTGGAGGACTCTCCGGACGGCCCGATATGACCCCCCTTGGACCCCTGTTTTCCGCCTCATTGGTCATGTTGTGGTCACGCCGCGCGGCGCATACGGCGAGGGCGCAGTCTCTCTTCAACTCCGACGGGACGGCGTGACCACACTCTGGTCAAGCGGTGAGTTCAAGGGCGTGCCGAGCCGCGATCCGTCGTGCGGTTTCCCCGCCGGTACCGCTAGCCGGTCGGGCCGTAGACGGCTCCCGGCACTTTACGACGCGTCGACCTCAACATCCACAGTTAGAAGCTGTTCCACCTCGGCATATAGTTCAACATCAACGTCGCCTAGATCAACGCTGACTACCAGCGAGAATGGGAGCTTCTGACTCATGTACGCCTCCCGCTCGCTCCACCAGCCATAAACCGGCTGGATAGCTATCAACCGCTCACCTGAGATCTCAGCAGCGGACGCCGTGGTCCAATCCTGCTGAAGCGTGCCACGCGACCGAGCGGTGATTCCAACAGTCCAGGGAAAACTACCCGGCCCACCGCCCACATAAGACGACGATCGACTGGCAGCATTAGCTCGCTGTATGAAGTCGTCCGCCTCCTCCAATGGGCCTTGCATGTCCCACCGCAAGCGTGCGCCGGCGTAGTCCCGACGAATCAGGTTGTCTGTTGGATCGACGAAGTAGGAGAGCGTTACCGTCAACCTCGCCGACACATCCCCGAAGCCCATAGCTCCGAAATCAGGCAGCGGGACATGAATGAACAGCGCCGTGCGTTCCTCGCTGGATCCGGCGCCAGACACTTCACCCTCATGGACGAGCACCACCCGGTTGCTGTCACTGACACCCATGCGAGTCAAATCGGGCCGGCCGTAGCCGATGGCCCTCAAGATGTCCCGCTTATCGCCCAATTGAGCAACCGTTCCCTCGGGCCAAGTTGCCGAGTGCACAAGAAGCCCTCGGATGGTAGCTAGGCGCAGACCTGGATGCATTGATGCTAGGCGCGCCAGAGCGAAACTGGCTTGGGCCGCAGCTGCGCTTGTGGCCCAGGTGCGCTCGAGAAGACCCCTTGAACGAAACCCAGTCGTTAAGATTGACAACCCTTGCAAGCCGCTACCTTCAAGGCCGCCCCCCGGTGCACTATTTCCCCCCTCCATGACTATTTCTGGCTTTATCGGCAGATTACCTGGAGGGGCCGTCGTTGTGTAGGGACTGAGCTGCCCGGGCTGAGCCAAGGGAGGAGGCGCCCCCAGAGAGACGTCAGTGGCCGTCAGGGTCGTCAAGTCAGTGACCGCTCCCACTGTTAGAGCATTCCATGCTTGCGCTGGCTGCTCATGGACTTCCGCCAAGTTAGTTGACGGATAGAGCGCTGGATCGGCGATGGCGCTAGCGTTTCCTGCAGCCACCACAAGCAAACGGCCCCGACCCTCATTCCAAGCTGCTTGGTCTATTGAAACAGACCAGGACGTACGCTGGCCTGGTCGAGGGTTATATGCGCCGATCGAAACATTATGTACCACCTCGCGACCTTCGGCGTACGATTCAGCCAACTGAACCGCGAGGGTCTGACGTTCGGCCCACAGTTCTACGCCGTCCGCCGAATCGTCCAGCAGCCTGATTGCGACCAGCCAATGCTCTGGTGTTATCGATTCCGCGACGATGGACGCGGCCAGATCGTCATACAGGGCAAGTCCCGCCATCTCCGTACCGTGCCCGTGCCGATCCTCGCCGTCGACACCAGGAACCGCTGAGTCAACTCCCAGCAACGCTGCGCGTATATAGGGGTGCGCCGACCGAACGCCCGTATCGTGAACAGCGACGACATTCGCCTCAATAGGAGCTGGGTTGACGACCACGGGCTGGCCGAGGTCGTCTGATCTCTCCGCCAGTTCAACCAGTCGAGCAGCTTGAGCTATGTGCACTTCCACAGCGATGTCGGCGAGTAGAGCGGGCACTTCGCGCAGAATCTCGCCCGTGATTCTCACTAGATAGACATTCCGCTCAGGACCAATTGACACGGGCACTCTATCTGGCTCGTCCACTAAGCTCGCAAGCGCCTCGACCTCTGCGCGTCGGTCAATGAAGGCTGCCCCATTTGGATCGCCAGCGTTTGGTACCCACACCTCCACCCAATAGTGGAAATCCGGAGATATCGCAGCCTCTTCAATTTCCCCGAGACTGAGGTCCGCCAAGCTGGCCAGTCTTAGCCGATCGACCCGGTTAACCAGGTTCCGGTTCCGCGGGTTGCCAAAACTAGTTTCCTGGTCGCGGTACTGCAGAACCGTTCCTCGAAGCCCACGACCTTGGTCTGAGATTCTGATTGTCGCGACATCTCGCTCCGCATCGAAGGACAAGACTTGCCCCACGGCGGCCAATTCCTCTCCAGCATCGCCCAGGTTTTGCCCCTCCACGGCGACGATGGCCGAGGAGACGCGCGGTAGCGCGACTCGCTGTGCCGAGATTTGGTCTGCAAGGCCTTCGAGGTTCCGCAACAACCGATCGGCGTGCTCCCGCCGCTCCCGCACTGGCGTCGGGGTCGGTATGGCTCGCCCCGCACTGCGATATGGCTGCGACGTCCCGGACCTGAGGTTCAGTAGCGGGAGCCCGTAACGAATCACAACCGGCTGTATATCACGTGGTAATCATAACCTCAAAGCACCAGCGGCCTGACACGCCTCTTCGCCAGTGCCTGCGTGATCTCCGCGAAGGAAGGGCAGTCTGCGTTAGCAAGAACTGCTATTTTGTGGGCATCTTGAAAGGACGTGGATACGTCGGCCAAGCTTAGGCCAGAAGCTTCTTGCGCCAATGACATGACCTGAGAAGGCGAGGAAGGTGCCCCAACCCTGTGCAGCAAGCGAGAAAGAAGTTCCGCGATGGCCGCATCATCGGGAAGCTCGTACTCTAAGACGTCATCAAAACGTCGGAATAGCGCCGCATCAACTGCACCGGCCACATTAGTCGCCGCAACAAAGATGCTGTCACTTTCGTCTGCGTCGAGCAGTTGCAAGAAGGTTCCAACGACCCGCTTTATCTCGCCGATGTCACCCTGCTCAGAACGACTGCTTCCCAGCGCATCGAACTCGTCAAACAAGTAGACGCCCCGTGTCTTTGACGCTTCGTCGAAGATGTCCGATAGCGCCGAAGCGGTTTCGCCCAGATAGCGACTGAAGAGAACTTCCAACCGCACGCGGGCTAGTGGAAGTTGCAAATCCCCTGCTAAAGCTCGAGCCGTCATCGTCTTCCCGGTTCCAGGGGGGCCGTGAAGAAGCATTCGGCGACGAGGCTTCAAACCGTGACTAGCGAGGCGGTCGGCGGCTCGCTGCTCGATCACGTACTGCTGCAGACTGTGACTCACTCGGTCCGGCAAGACCAAATCCTGCAAACTAGCCCGCTCATACGTGAGGGACAGAACCCGTTGTAGATCGCGGGGGGCTCGGGCTATAGGCGTCGCCTTGGCTGAGCGTCTGTCTTGATTCCCCTCCGCTTTCAATTCTCGAAGGCGTTGGGCGACGTGTATGTGCCCCAATCGACTCTCTGCTGCGATGAGCTGGTTGAGGAGATTGGAGAAGCGCGTGGAATCAGAAGCGAAATGGGCGCGCACGAGCTCAGTTACGAGCTCCCCTGTCGCCACCGTCGCCTCCTCTGCTGATTCTCAGCGTACTCGTCCTCTAGATCGACATCTCCGACGGAACCTTAAGGGGAGGAGACGACAGTCTCAGCGCTGAGACTCCCAGCCCAGCTTTGACGCCAAGACTGCCACGAGGCGCTGCAGAGGGCAGGCCGCGGTAGGCGGAGGAGCGCAACCTGGTCAGAGACCACGGTGCCCCGAGCCGTGTGCGGAGCGGCCAGTCGGCTGATCGGGCCTCTTCCCACTGTCGCCAACCGCCGCTGCCCATGGTGGTGATGGGGCACACCACGCGTCGGCATGCAGGAGTCAACGCCCGGGTGGACGTTGACTGCCGTCAGCGCTCCAACGTGGCGGTGGTGGCTGCTCGAAGCTCCGGGGCATCCATCGGCCGTCCCCGACATGTCCTGCGCGCGTGACCAAACTGCTGTGAGCCGGCCCCACTCAAGGCAACCGCCAGCAGCACCCGAGAAGCTCCCACCAAGCACTCTCGGGCGTGCGCGCAGTCTTTACCGGGCAACGTTGCCGGACGACAGCAGCAGGCTCATCGGCGGAGGGTGCGCTCACAGATCGCGACGGGTCACACCTCTTGCCTCGAGGAGTCTGCAGCCGCGACCTACTGCCGCTCCAGCGCCTCGCGCCACCCTCGGAAGTTGTAACAACGAGTCGGCGGACGCCAAGATGCAAGAGGTGTGTGCCACTTGATCTTGTGGCTCCTCCTGTGACAGAGCGCTCGGTGATCGACGCGGATGGCACGTCCGGCCTGATCACGCTGTCGTGTCCTCGGCAGCCGTTGACGTAAGTCATGGGGCTCTGGCTGATGACCATGAGTGGGCGCAGGGCGCCGGCATGTCGTCGCGGGCGCATTCACATCACCAAGGGCTGCGATCAAGATCGAAATGAACTGCACACCGTCCACCACGGCGGCGCCGTCAACGTGAAGGCACTAGCCCTTGCGGACTGGTCTGGTTACTCGTGGGGCTCAGAAGTTTCCGAGACGTCCTCCACTACCTCAGGCGACAACGAGGCACCGGCTAACACTGCATGTTCGAGCTTCTGGCCTACTTCACCGAGCCAGGTCGTCACCTGGGAGACGATCTCGTGCTCTAGTGCCCCTGGGCGTAGGGGTACGGACAGGGCCCGTCCGCCGTAGATCTCCACCGTCTCCTCGGGAAACGCCTTACGGGCTGCTTGGGCGCCGCCGGTGAAGGTTAGCCAGAGCGGGCTGCGTCCATGTTCCGCCCACAGCCAAGGGCTGACCTTCAGCGTCGCGGCGACGCCTCCCAGTTTGAGAAGCTTTCCGTAGGCCATGACGCCGATCTTGGTTGTGCTTTGGCGTCGGCCGTAGGGACTGGCCACTTCCTTCTTCAAGGCGTTGTCCCAGATGGACTCAACCAAGTCGGCAAGCTGCACTACACGGCGAGCCGACTCCTGATCCGTCAGCTGCTCGGTCGTCCATGGGACGAACGACTGTGAGTCGACCTGGTCTACCAGTGCCCGAAGTTGACGTACGTCCTCTGCGAGCGGTTGGGCAGCAACAGCCTCTATCGGGTCGAGCAACGCTCGCCAAGAGGTCGCTCCGACGACGAAGCCGTCCGGGGACTCGCCGAAGCGCCAGGACGCCGTGATGGCTCGAGGCTTCAGGTCGTAGAGGCCCTCGAGGTCACTCCACAGGGATGACAGTCGTCGCGGTGGGCAAACGAACACCAGCACACCACTGTGAGGATGATTTGGGGCAAGCTCCATCCATTGCTTTTGCAGCCGGCGCTTGTAAGAGCCGTCGGCCTGCGCCTCGGTGAGTCCCGCCCAGAACTTGCCCTCTACGTGGATCACTTCACGGATGGCGTCGCGTCCGACCACGTCGGGGCGGCCGTCGGCGTCTGCCGCCTGGGTGCTGTATCGGATCTCCTCTGGGAGGTGGCTGCTGCCGAGACGCACAGCCGCCGTCAGCGCGGCGGCGCCGACTGGGTCTTCCAGCAAGACCCCCAGAGCATCAGTTGCAGCCAGTTCTCCGCTCAAGCCGACAACCTTGTGCGCCAGACGGGCGAGGATGGACATCGGCGCAGTGTGCCATCGGTTTCCGATACACCCGCGGTGCGCCACGGATTCACAGTTGTCGGATCTCGCCGGATGGGCGGTCACCGACGAGTGGGTAGATAGGATCTGGAGACGTACTGAAGATCTTCGACGATCGTCGAGGACATGATGACGCGAGCGGCCCGGGGTAACGACGGCGATCGCGAGCCGCTGATGAGCGTCGCGCAGGCCGGCGAGTACCTCGGCACCGGTGACCGGTTCATCCGTCGGCTCATCACGGAGCGCCGGATCAGCTACGTCAAAGTCGGCAAGTATGTGCGCCTGGAGCGATCGGCGCTAGACGCCCTTGTGGACGCCGGCCGCGTCCACAGCCAGCGGTGATCCCGGCAGACGACCGCTGATCCACCCGCCAAGGTCGGCACGTGGCCAAGCGGACGTTCGGGTCGGTCGACCGGCTCCCAAGCGGCCGCTTTCGCGCTCGCTACCTCGGCCCCGACGGGCGACGCCACACCAAGATCTTCGTGGCCAAGGCCGACGCCTGGGCCTGGCTCGCGAGCGAGCAGACCGACCTCCTCCGTAAGAGTTGGCGAGCTCCCAGCGCCAGCGGCCGGACCGTCGGCGAGTACGCCGAGGACTACCTCGCCCGCAACGACCTCCGCGAGAGCACCCGCGTGCTCTACGCCGGACTGTGGCGCCACCACCTCGCCGAGGCATGACCCCACGTCCCTGTCGATGAGATCCGCCCGGCCGCCGTCCGCTCGTGGCACGCGAAGGCGAGCCGAACTACCGGCCCGACAGCGCTAGCTCAGTCTTACCGGCTCCTGCGCGCCATCCTCAACGTCGCGGTCGCCGACGAGGTCATGTCCGCCAATCCGTGCAGGCTGCGCGGTGCCGGCACGCCAAAGGCCTCCCGCCCTTCCCGCGCACTCACCGCCGCAGATGCCCTGCAGCTGGCCGAGCAACTGGGCAAAGACCGGAGGACCGAGCGCTACCGCGCACTTCTGCTCGTCCTGGCCTTCGGCGGTCTGCGGTTCGGTGAAGCCACTGCGCTTCGCCGGTCCGACGTCATGCCCGGTGGTCAAGTGCGCATCGAACGCTCGGTCCGTCGCGTCAGCGGCCGGTGGGTGGTTGGCGAACCTAAGACCGACGCCGGACGACGGACCGTGACCCTTCCTGCTGCCATCACGGCCGTGCTCGAAGAGCATCTGGAGAAGCACGTCCCCAGTTCTCCAGACGCCCTCCTGTTCTCCACTAGTTCCGGCGGCTACCTGGCCCGCAGCAACTGGAACTCGACCTTCCGCCGCACCGCAGACGCCATCGGGCTACCGGCGGTCCGACCACACGAGCTCCGCCATACCGGCGCCACGCTGGCCGCGGCGACCGGCGCGACGACCAAGGAGCTAATGCGCCGGCTGGGTCACTCCTCCCCCGCCGCTGCGCTCCTGTATCAGCATGCCGCCGACGACCGCGACGCCGACATCGCCCGCGCGCTCGACGCCATGCTGGGTGCGATCACCGCGGCGCCCGACGACAACGAGCGGCCGCAGTAGCCCGAGACGCGTTTGGTCACATAGTGGTCACGCGTGCCTGTCCAGACACCCGAATGTGCCGCTGACCAGCGCTGACCGTCCCGCAACGTCCCGCCTTCCAAGCTGGCCATGCCGGTGCGATCCCGGTCACCCGCTCCACGCAGTGACCAGCCTTGTGCCGCCTGCCTGTCCGGCTCAGAAGGACGTCGGCGCCGCTTCCGCGCGTCAGTGATGCCGACCCCTGTTCGTCGCCAACCACTGGCATCGACTGCTCTTCGTGGCACGGCCGTGGGGCGAGTTCCAGGGCCGCGGTCCGTCGACACAGCCGGCGCCCACCCGAGCGACCTCGGCCGACCTGTCGTACCCGTTCGCCAAAACTGCACATCAACGGCCCAACCAGACGCATCCCGACGATCACCGGCGGCAGGACCAAAAGAGCCGGGCTAACGCGCAGTCGGACGGGTAAGGGGTCGGGTATGTCCGACTTCGAAATCACCGCCCTGGTCCTGGCCGAGCACGAGGTCTTCCGGCGGGATTTCACCGCGCTCGATGACCTGCCCGCCGAGGAGCTCGCCGCCGCCTGGGAGGCGCTGCACGCCAAGCTCGAGGTGCACGCCGTGGCCGAGGAGCAGCTGTTCTACCCGCTGCTCGCCCAGGAGGCGGACGGCGAGCAGGAGACCGCGGAGGGCGTCCACGACCACAACGAGATCCGGCACGCCGCGGCCGCCGTCGGGGAGCACGAGGTCGGCAGCGATGGTTGGTGGGAGGCGGTGCGGAACGCGCGGCAGGTCAACGCCGACCACATGGCCGAGGAGGAGACGGACTTCTTCCCGCCCTTCAAGGAGGCCGTCGACGAGGAGCAGCGCGAGGCTCTCGGGATGCAGTGGCTGGCCTTCCACGACAAGCACGAGGAGGCCGAGGGGCTGTCCGGCGAAGACGCGGAGGTGGAAGAGGTGATCGCGACCGAGGTGCCGGAGGGTGACCCGTCCGTCTAGCGACGGGCGGGCTCCGAGGTCAGCGCTCCGTCTTATCCGCCGCGGTCCCGGTCGTTCCACCGCGACGTCCTCGAGCCGGCGGTGATCGCGCATTCGGGCCGGCGGAGCAGTCAGGGGCCCCGCAGCCTCGGTCTCGTCATCCGCAGTGGTCCAGCGCGCCGAGCTCCCACTGCGCCGGCGTCCGGATGTCGGGGTAGTTGCGCCGGACGTCCTCGTCCGGCAGCTGCTCGGTGGGTGGCTCAGCCGGACCACGGCTCCAGCGCACGCCCTCCACGTCGGTGAACAGGACCCGGCGGTACTCCCGGCCGGAGATGCTCGCCGACTGGCAGGGGCCGAGCGTTCCGATGCGGACGGCTTCGACGACGGGGTCGAGCGTCTCCGTGACCCCGGGAACCGGCGCCACCACGGATTCGGGCCCGGTCTCGATCACCACCTCCTCGACGGGAAAAGGGCCGAAGTTGGCGACGACGTAGCCGGCCTCCCCGACCGGCGGTTTGCTGCCGGGCGCGCCGAGTTGCGGCTCGCCCTCCACCACGACGAAGACGACCTGCCGGGCGAGTTCCATCCGCAGACGCTCGTCCTCCGCCGTCTTCACGCTGAACGCCACAGCTACGCCGCCGAACGAGACGACGAAGGCCGCCAGAGCGATGGCCAGGGTCCACCGGTCGAAGTGGTCGCGAGCCGGCTTGGCCTCGCTCCGCCCCGCAGCACCCCTCACCGCGTCGACCGCCAGTGCTCCCGGTCCCCCGTGCGATCGACGCACATCGCCTCTCGACGAGGGGCCTGGCTGATCCTCGATGCACTCGGCCGTGTCGGGCTCATCTCGGGACGCTAGCGCCCCACCGCGGTCGGCCGTGTGCTTTCTCGCGCCGGCTCGCTTTCGGACGACCAGCACGCCGAGGCACGGCCCCGCGCCCCGGCGCCGGCGTCACTGCGGCGCGGGCGAGGACTCCGCCTCCGGTGCCGCACCGGCCGGCGCCGGCACGGTCACCTCGTCGACGAAGCAGTAGCCCCAGCTCTCCCCCGGCTCGGCCGAGGCGATCAGCGGGTGGTCGTCGGCGGCGGCGTGCGCGCGGGCGTGCCGGCGCGGCGAGGAGTCGCAGCAGCCGACGTAGCCGCAGCTCAGGCAGGTGCGCAGGTGCACCCACTCGGTGCCCTCCTGCAGGCACCCGACGCAGCCGGACGCCACGGGCAGCACCGGCCGGGACGCCGCGCCGTGCCCGCACCCGCTCCCCTCCGGCCACGCGTACCGCACCACCCGGGCGGTGTCGACGACGGTCCGCCCCCGGCTCGCCTGTCCGACCGGGTGCCCCAGCTCGGCGAGCACCGAGCGCATCAGCGCCTGCCCGGAGAGCCGGTCCCGGTCGAGGATGTGGTCGGCGCCCGCGTCGGCCAGCTCGGCGACGTCGACCTCGCCCAGCGGCCGGGCCAGGATCGGGGCGGCCGTGACCGCCCGGGCCGCGGCCACCACGCGCACCGCCTGCTCCGGGTCGTCCTCGGCGACCACGGCGAGCCGCGCCTCGGGCACCCCCGCCGTCCGCAGGATCTCCCCCTTCGTCGGATCGCCGCGCACCACGGTGTGGCCGGCGGCCTGCGCCTGCGCCGCACCGTCCGGGTTGAGGGTGGTCATCACGACGTCCACCCCCCGGCCGCGCAACAACGCGGCGAGGTCGAGGGCGGTGGGCCCCCAGCCGATGATCGCGACGTGGTCGCGCGGCGGGCCGCCGTCCTGCCCGGCGTCGTCGGCCGGGGACGCCCGCCGCGCCCGGTCGATCCGGGCCCCGGCGGCGGCCAGCTGCGGGGTGAGCAGCATGAGCAGCACCGTCGTCGCGACGACCACCTGCGCGCCGTCGTCCCCCAGCCCCAGCGGGGCCAGCCCCGCGGCGGTGCCCACGGTGAGCAGCACGAAGGAGAACTCCCCGACCTGCGCGAGCAGCAGGCCGGTGGCGACGGCGGTGCGGATCGGGATGCGGGCAACGCTGGCCGCAGCGGCGGTGGTCACCGTCTTGACCACCAGCACCACGGCCGCCGCGCTCAGCACCAGCGGCAGGTTGGCGAGCATGAACCCCAGGTCCAGCAGCATCCCGACCGAGACGAAGAAGACCGCGCTGAACACGATCTGCAGCGGCAGCACCTCGGCGAACGCCTGGCTGCTGGCCCGGCTCTCGCTCACCACCAGGCCGGCCAGGAAGGCGCCGAGGGAGACGCTCACCCCGGCGAGCGCGGTCAGGTAGGCGGTGCCGAAGCAGATGGCCACGATCGCCAGGAGGAAGACCTCCGGCGAGCAGGTCCGCGCCACGACGTCGAGCACCGTGGGCATCACCCGGCGGGCGAGCACGAGGACGCCGGCGATGACCGCCACCGCGGTGAGCAGCGCCCACAGCAGCGACCCGCCGCCGGACCCCTCGCCGTCGGCACCCGAGCCCAGCAGGGGGACGACGAGCACCATGGCGACCACCGCCAGGTCCTGGGCGATGAGCACGGCCAGCGCCAGCCGGCCCCGCACGGCGGAGTTCTCCCGCCGCTCCCCCAGCAGCTTCAGCACGATCGCCGTGGACGACAGCGCGAGCAGGAACCCGGTGAACAGCCCGTCGTGCCAGCCGCCGCCGACGGCGAGGGTCAGCCCCAGGCCGGCGCCGGTCGCCAGCAGCAGCTGCAGGCCGCCGGCGACGGCGATCCAGGTCCAGACCCGGGCCAGCCGCGCCAGGGAGAACTCGATCCCGATGGTGAACAGCAGCAGGATGACGCCGATGTCCGCGGCCGCCTCGACCGCCTCGCCGTTCTCGACGATGCCGAGCTGCGCCGGGCCGATCAGGACGCCGGCCACCAGGAAGCCCACGATCGGGACCACCCGCGCGCGGGCCGACAGGTAGCCGATCACCGCGGCCGCCACGACCAGCGCCGCGGTCGGCCCCAGGTATCCCGGCACCGAGCCGGCCGCGGTGACGAGGTCTGCCTCGGGTGCCATGGGCTTCATTCTGCGCGCCGCCGGTGGCGGTGCCCACGGCCGCGCGCGGCACGCGGCGCCCGGGAATCCCCGACGGCTGCGGGCGTTGGACTGCAGCGAGCCGATGCTGCGTGCAGCCGGCGGAGGAGGAACGCTCATGGCTGTGCCGCCCGCGGCCGGCCCCGGCCTGCGCATGGGCACGCCCCAGGGGCGCTGGGTCCTGCTCGCCACCGTCCTCGGCTCGGGCGTGGCCATGCTGGACGCGACGGTCGTCAACGTGGCCCTGGAGCGGATCGGGTCCGACCTCGACGCCGACTTCGCCGGGCTGCAGTGGACGGTCAACGCCTACACGCTGACCCTCGCCGCGCTGATCCTGCTCGGCGGATCGCTCAGCGACCGCTTCGGCCGCCGCCGGGTGTTCATCGTCGGCGTGGTCTGGTTCGCTGCCGCCTCGGCGCTGTGCGGCCTGGCCCCCGACATCGGCACCCTGGTGGCCGCCCGCGCCCTGCAGGGCGTCGGCGGAGCCCTGCTGACCCCGGGCAGCCTGGCCATCATCTCGGCGTCCTTCGCCGGGTCCGACCGGGCCGCCGCCGTCGGGGCGTGGTCCGGGCTGTCCGGCGTCGCCGGTGCCGTCGGGCCCTTCGTCGGCGGCTGGCTCGTGGAGTGGAGCTGGCGGGCGGTCTTCCTGATCAACCTGCCGCTGGCCGCCCTGGTCATCGTCGTCGCCGCCCGGCACGTCCCCGAGTCCCGGGACCCGGGCGCCGCCGCCCGGCTGGACTGGACGGGGACGGCGCTGGTCGCCGCCGGTCTCGGCGCGCTCACCTACGCCCTCACCGCCGCCGGGGACCGGGGAGCCGGGCCGGTGGTGTGGCTGGGAGCCGCGGCGGGAGTTCTCGCCCTGGTCGCCTTCGTCGCGGTCGAGCGGCGGTCGCGGCATCCCCTGATCCCAGCGTCGCTCTTCGCCGACCGGCAGTTCAGCGCCGCCAACGCCGCCACCCTGTTCGTCTACGCCGCGCTCGGCGCGCTCTTCGTGCTGCTGGTGCTGCAGCTGCAGGTGGTCTCCGGGTTCAGCCCGCTACTGGCCGGCACCGCGCTGCTCCCGGTCACCGCCCTGATGCTGCTGTTCTCCGCCCGGGTCGGGGCGCTGGCGCAGCGCATCGGGCCGCGCGCCCTGCTCACCGCGGGGCCGCTGGTGTCCGCCGGGGGCGTGCTGCTGATGCTCCGGGTCGGCGCCGACGCCTCCTACCTGCGCGACGTGCTGCCCGCCGTGGCGATCTTCGGCGCGGGCCTCACCCTGCTCGTCGCCCCGCTGACCGCCACCGTGCTGGCCTCCGCCGAGGACCGGTACGCCGGTGTGGCCTCGGGCGTGAACAACGCCGTGGCCCGGGCCGCCGGTCTGCTGGCGGTCGCCGTCGTGCCCGTCGCGGCCGGCATCGGCGGAACGGACTACACCGACCCGGCGGCGTTCGCCGACGGCTTCCGCACCGCGATGCTGATCCTGGCCGGCCTGCTCGCCGCCGGCGCGCTCGTCTCGGTGGCGTTCGTGCGCCGTCCCCTGGGCGACGATGCACCGGCACCGGAGCCGGCACCCGCACCGGCACCCGTCCCCGCTCCGGCCGCCGACCGCCCGGACCCCGCCTGACCGGAGCCCGCCAGCCCGGAGCCCCGATACCGGGCACCTCCCCGAACGGGGCTCACGGGACGGACCGCCGGGCGATCAGTCGAAGCCCGCGGGCAGCCCCAGCGCGGCGAACAGCTCGCAGTCGAGGTTGAGGAAGCTGGAGATGTGGGCGATCCGGCCGTCCTCGATCTCCAGCACGTGCAGACCCCACGGCAGGTGACCACCGCCCTCGGCCGGGCGGTACTGCGCGATCGCCGGCGTGCCGTTGGCCGACGTCTCGATCAGCCGGGAGCCCTTGCACCCGGCGCCCGGACCGGTCATCCAGACGCCGATGTCCTCGCGGCCGCGCAGCCACATCTCGAACGGCGGCATGTGCTGGGTGGCGTCCTCGTGCAGCAGCTGCACGAACGCGTCGATGTCGTAGCGCTCGAACGCGTCGAGGTAGCGGGCCAGCAGCGCGCGGTCGTCGTCGTCCAGCGTGCGCGGCGCCGGGCGGCCACCGGCGTCGGCGAGCGTGGCCCGGGCCCGCTGCAGCGCGCTGTTCACCGAGGCGACCGTGGTGTCGAGCAGGTCGGCCACCTCGTCGGCCTTCCAGCGGAGCACCTCGCGCAGGATCAGCACCGCCCGCTGCTTCGGCGGCAGGTGCTGCAGCGCGGCGACGAACGCCAGCCGCACCGACTCGCGGGCCACCGCCTGCTCGGCCGGGTCACCGTCCTCGGGCAGCACCTGGCGGTCGAGGACCGGCTCCACCCACGCGGTGGACGGCCGGCGGCCGGCCAGCGAGGCCGCCACCGGCGGCGACGGCGAGCCCGCGAGGTCCATCGGCAGCGCCCGGCGCTGCCGGCCGGAGAGCTGGTCGAGGCAGACGTTCGTGGCGATCCGGTACAGCCAGGACCGCACCGCCGACCGGCCCTCGAAGTCGGCGAGGCCCCGCCAGGCGCGGACCATCGTCTCCTGCACCGCGTCCTCGGCGTCGAAGACCGAGCCGAGCATCCGGTAGCAGTACCCGGTGAGCTCGCGGCGGTGCTCGAGCAGCCGGGGGTCCAGTTGGTCGGTGGGGCCGATGGCGACGCTGGTCACTGCAGACCACTCCTCGGGGAGGCGATGTGCGTCAGCAGACCACAGTCCACCGACAGAACGGGAGCCCCGGGAGGACGACCTCCGGGGCTCCCGGTCGTTCCCGCCGTCGTCGGGCGGGTCGGTGTCAGTGCGTCACGGGAGCAGCGGCTCCCCGTTGCGCACCAGCCGCCAGTTCTCCACGAAGAACTGCTCCGGGTCGATCACACCGACCTCCTGGGCCCGCTCGATGAGCAGCTGCCGGATCTCCAGCTGCTCGTTGTAGACCACCGGCGCGGTGCTGATCGCCGGGAAGCCGCCACCCCCGCTGCGCCGGTAGTTGTTCACCGCGACGACGAACCGGTCGTCGTCGGCCACCGGCGCGCCCGCGTGGGAGAGCCCGACGATGCGCGACCCGCCCGGCTGCGACACGTCGATGGCGTAGTCGACTCCGGAGAGGATGTCGAAGTTGTAGTCCGGGATCCCGTTCGGGGCGCCCTCCACCACCGCGTTGGTGATGGTCTCCACGTCCACCGGGCCGCTCGCCGGCACCTGCGTGAAGTACCGGGCGGAGAACTCCAGGTACTCCCGCAGCTCGGCTCCGGTGAGCTCCACGGCCTCGAGGGTGTTGTCGTAGATGTAGAGCCCGGCGATGTCGCGGATCGTGACGTCGCCGGCCGGGAAGACGGCGTCCCGGCTGAACGGCGCCGCGATCGACAGCACCGGCAGGTCGGCCCGGTCGGTGCCCTCCAGCGCGGCGGCCACCGTGTCGGTCTGCACGTCCTGGATGAAGTCCAGGATCGCGGTGTCCTCGTACCGGCTGGTCCGCGCGGAGAGCTCCGCCGCCGACGTGGCCACGACCTGGTTGACGTACGCCACCGTGGTCGCGTGCGCCTCGGCCGTGGCGGCCAGCACCTCGGGCGACTCCTCGACCCCCGCGGTGCTCAGCGCCTGCGCGGAGGTGGCGACGACGTCCCACCGCCCGCGGTCCAGCTCCAGCTCGATGTCGACCTGCGAGACCGTCGCGCCCCAGCGGTAGGGCTGGGTGAGCAGCACGTCCTTCCCGGTGACCTCGTTCACGACGACCTGGGACGGGGCGTTCCGGTGCGTGTGGCCGACCACCATCGCGTCGATGCCCGGCACGGTGCGGGCGATGACGTCGGACGGGTTCTCGGTCGGCACCTCGGGGCCGTAGGACGACGTCCCGCCGACACCGGCGTGCGAGAGGACGACGACGACGTCGGCCTTCCGGTCGACGATCGGGACCCACTTCTCCGCCGCCTCGACCATGTCCTGGAACGTCACGCGGCCCTCGACGTTGCCCCTGTCCCAGATGGCGGAGCCGGGGGTGGTCAGGCCGATGATGCCGACCCTGACCGGCTTGTGGCCGGGCACGTGCATCTTCTCGATCGTGTACGGCCTCAGGTACGGCTGCTCGGTGCCGGCGCGCAGCACGTTGGCGCCGAGCACCGGGTGGTCGACGTCCTCCGTGTAGGCCCGCAGCAGGTCCAGGCCATAGTTGAACTCGTGGTTGCCGACGACCTGGGCGTCGTAGCCGATGGCGTCGTACGCCGCCGCCATCGGGTGCTCCATGCCGGTCTCGGTGACCGGCTCCTGCTTGGCGTAGTAGTAACTCAGCGGCGTGCCCTGCAGGAAGTCACCGTTGTCGACCACGAGGACGCTGTCCTCACCGCGCGCCTCGCGCACGGAGTCGACGACCGTGGCCACCTTGGCCAGCCCGGTCTCGAACCCGTCGCGCTCGGAGTAGGACCGGTCGGCGAAGTAGTCCCAGTTCTGTACGCGCCCGTGCAGGTCGGTCGTGGCCAGCATGGTCAGCGTCAGGTCGTGCGCCGTGTTCGGCGCCGCGCCGGCCGGGCTCAGGGGCGCCAAGGTCAGCGCCGCCACCGCGGCGGCCACGGACAGCGTGGTGCGCCGTCTCATGGGGTCGTCCTCTCGATCGCATGGTCCCCGTGACGGGGGCGCAGGGGATCCGGATCGACCGTAACGTCCGACGCGCCGGCGCGGGTGTCGAGAGCCTTACTGGTAGGTGACCAGCTCCGGCAGGGGGTCGACCTGCTCGATCGTCTGCGCCGGGGTCAGCATCGGGATGTCCTCGTCGTAGAAGTTCTTCCAGCCCCAGAAGAGCCCCTCCGGGGCGTTGCGGTGCAGCACCTGCCAGGTTGACTGCTTGGCGCCCTGCCCGCCCTGGCCGTCGGCATGCACCATGATCGCCAGCTCGTCCCGGGAGGTGTCCAGCTGCTCGAGGCCGGGGATCATGTCGACCCGGAACTGGTGCAGCACCAGCAGCTTCTGCGGCAGCTGGTTCTCGCGCGTGAGGTCGGCCAGCCAGGTGACCACCCGGTTGACCTCCTCGATGCCGACCGAGCCGATCTGGACGAGGTGCACCTCGTTCGGGCCCAGCCGCCACTCCGGGTCCAGCGCCAGGCCCACGTAGGGCAGCTCGAGCAGCGGCCGGTAGAGCTCCGCCTGGGTGACGAAGTCGGTGCGGCCCGGCTGCAGGTCGAGGATGACGTAGAGCCCGGCGTCCCCGGCCGCCTCGACCCAGGGCCGCAGCATCTCCACGTCGCCCTCGGCGGAGTAGTTGCCGTCCGGCCCCGCGGACGCCGACGCGACGGTCGCGATGATCTCGAAGGTCGGGACGACGGTCGTGTCGACCAGCGGCTCGTACGGGGCGGCGTGGTCCCGGGCGCGCTGGATGGCCGCCTCGACCGGCTGCTCACCCAGCACGCCGAGCGCGCCGGTCTCCGGGTGGCCGTAGAGCGCCACCATGATCCGGCCCGGGAAGAGGACCTGGCCGCCGCCGGGCAGCTGGGTCCCGGTGGCCGCCGTCGCGAGCTTCCAGTCCAGGCCGTCCTCCGCACCGAAGCCGGCACCCAGCGCGACCACGTGCTCGGCGTCGTCCTCGGCGAGGGCGCTGACCAGCTCCTCTGAGGCCCGCGGGTCGGTGGTCCCGCCGGTGACCAGCACCCGGGCGCCGGCCGCCCGTGCGGTGGCCGCGGCGGCCAGCGCATCCGGGGTCCCGGTGGTCATCACGAGCGTGCCCTCGAGCGGCTCGGCGCCCTCGATCCCGGGCAGCGAGCCCTCGGCGTCCGCCCCGCCGTCCTCCTCCGTCGACGACTCCGCCGCCGCGCCGCCGGGGCCGCCCTCCGGGCGCAGCGCGGCCGGCTCCGCCGGGTCCAGCGCCGCCACGGCGGCGACCTCGCCGCCCTCGGCGACCGGGTCCGCCTCGGCGAGCTCCCGGTCCAGCAGGGCCGCCACGGCGGCCGGGTCGGCAGGCACCCCGATGACCTCGGCGTCGCTCTCCGCCGGGGACGACGACGCCGGGGACGACGACGCCGCCGACGACGTCGACGAGCCGGCGGGCGCGGGAGCCGCGTCCCCGATGGCCAGCACGGTCGTGGTGCCCAGCCGCTCGAGCTCGGCCAGGACCGGCTCGTCCACCCCGGGCCCGTCCGCCCCCACCAGCAGCGGCACACCGAGCGCGACGGCCGCGGAGGCGCCCAAGAGCGTGCCCGCCGGGTCGTCCTCCGCCGCGAGCACGACCACGCCCGCTTCGTCGAAAAAGGTGCGGCTGGCGCTCGCGGCCATCGCGACCGGGTCCTCGTCCGCGACGAGGGTCAGCCGCTCCCCCGGGGCCGCGGTCGCGATCCGCGCCGCCTGCTCCTCGGGGTCCGAGCTGTCGCCCGACGAGCCGGTGCAGGCCCCGGTGAACAGCGCGGCGGTCAGGGCGATCGGCAGCGCACGAGCGCGCACGGGCATCCTCCGTCCGCCGGGCACGCCCGTCCTGCGGGGGCACGACGACGTCGGCGCGGCCAGCGGCCCCCGACGATAGCGGGGGACGGCACCGGGCCTGCGAAGCGGACACGGCCGACCGCCGGGCCGGCTCACTCGCGGCCCAGCGCGCGCTCCACGTTCTCGACCATCCGCGCGAGGACCAGGATCGTCCGCTCGTACTCCCGCCGGGAAAGGCCGTCGGCGGCGTGGCGGCGCACCCGCCCGACGGCGCGCCGGACCCGGTCGTGGGCCGCCGCGCCGTCCTCGGTGAGCCGCAGGCGGTCCGGCGCCGGGCGGGCCACCCATCCGCGGGCGGCGAGGTCCGAGACCACCGCGTCGACGTCTCCGGGGAAGTCGCGCAGCGCGTCCCGGAGCTCCGTCCCGGTCAGCGCACCCCCGGCCAGCGAGTGCAGCACCTGCCAGTGCCGGCGGGTGAGCCCCTCCCCCGCGACGGCGGCGTCGACCGCCTCCTCGAGCAGCGCGTCGAGCCGCTTGACCCACCAGCCGACCGGACGCTCGGGCTCCGTCATCCCGGCATCCTGGCAGCCGATCCGGCCGCGTGGCCCCGGGTCCCCGCGCGGCACGGGCCGCCGGTAACCCGGTGGCGTCCCGTCGGAGGCGGCCGGTAGACACGACGCGTGGCCGACGACCTCTCCGACCAGCTCCGCCCGATCTCCGCCGACGAGTGGCCGGCCTTCACCCGCGCCATGCACACCGTCTTCGGTGATCCGCTGACCGGGCCCTACACGGACACCGTGCCGCCGGTGGCCGAGCTGGACCGCTCGCTCGCCCTCGTCGACGAGGGTCGGATCGTCGCCACCTCCGGGGTCTACAGCCTGCGGATGAGCGTGCCCGGCGGCGCCGTCGTCCCGACCGCCGGCGTCACCTGGGTGTCGGTCTCCCCCACCCACCGGCGCCGGGGCGTGCTGACGGCGATCATGCGGCGGCAGCTCACCGAGCTGCACGAGCAGGAGCGCGAACCGGTGGCTGCACTGTGGGCCGCCGAGGGCTCGATCTACGGCCGGTTCGGCTACGCGCCCGCGTCCTGGCGCGGCGGCTGGACCGGGGAGGCCGGGCGGCTGCGGCTGCGCGACGACGTCGACACCGGCGACGGCCGCGTCCGGCTGGTCGACGCCGAGCAGTTCCGGCCCGCCGCGGCCCGCGTCCACGAGGCGGTGCGGCGCTGGGTGCCCGGGAACCTCGTCCGGGACGACCGCTGGTGGGGCCGCCGCATGCTCGACGTCCCCGAGCAGCGGCACGGCGCGAACGAGCGGCAGTACGCCCTGCACTCCGGAGCCGACGGCGAGGTGGACGGCTACGCCAGCTACCGGATCACCGGCAGGTTCAGCGCCGCCGGCGAGCCGGAGAGCACGCTGACCGTCGAGGAGGTGCGGGCCACCGGTCCCGCCGCCTACGCGGCGCTGTGGCGCTTCCTGCTGTCGCACGACCTGGTGCGCACCGTCGCGGCGCCGCAGGCCTCCTCCGACGACCCGGTCCGCCACCTGCTCACCGATCCGCGGGCGCTGCACGCGCACCCGGTCGACGCGCTGTGGGTGCGGCTGGTCGACGTCGGCCGGGCGCTGGCCGCCCGCCGCTACCCGGCCCCCATCGACCTGGTGCTGGAGGTCCGGGACCCGTTCTGCCCGTGGAACGACGGGCGCTGGCGGCTCTCCGGGCACCCCGCCGGCGGCTACTGCGGCCGCACCGACCGCGACCCTGATCTCGTGCTCGGCATCGAGGAGCTCTCGGCGGTGTTCCTGGGCGGCGGCTCGCTGGCGGCCCTGCAGGGCGCCGGACGGGTCACCGAGGTGAGCCCGGGGGCGGTCACCCTGGCCTCGACGGCGTTCGGCTGGCCGGTCGCCCCCTGGTGCCCCGACGAGTTCTGACCGCCTCCGGTCCGGCGGCGGTCAGGACCTCGCCGTCAGTCGTTGCCCAGCTCCATGGCGGCGCGGTCGAGCAGCTCCTCCTCGGCCGACACCTCGCCGCGGGAGGCGATCGCCTCGGCGCCTCCGACGGCCATCGCCCCGATGAGCCCGGTCGACGCGGCCTGCGCGGCACCGATCGACGCCTGCTGCCCGCCCCCGACCATGCCGAGGCCGGCGTACTGCTCGAGCTTGGCGCGGGAGTCGGCGATGTCCAGGTTCCGCATGGTCAGCTGCCCGATCCGGTCCACCGGCCCGAAGGCGGAGTCCTCGGTGCGCTCCATCGACAGCTTGTCCGGGTGGTAGCTGAACGCCGGGCCGGCGGTGTCGAGGATCGAGTAGTCCTCGCCGCGCCGCAGCCGCAGGGTCACCTCCCCGGTCACGGCCATGCCGACCCACCGCTGCAGGGACTCCCGGAGCATGAGCGCCTGGGGGTCCAGCCAGCGGCCCTCGTACATGAGCCGGCCCAGGCGGCGGCCCTCGCTGTGGTAGTTCGCGAGGGTGTCCTCGTTGTGGATGGCGTTGACCAGCCGCTCGTACGCGATGTGCAGCAGGGCCATGCCCGGCGCCTCGTAGATGCCCCGGCTCTTCGCCTCGATGATCCGGTTCTCGATCTGGTCGGACATGCCCAGGCCGTGCCGGCCGCCGATGGCGTTGGCCTCCAGCACCAGCTCGACGGCGGAGCCGAACTCCTTGCCGTTGATGGTCACCGGCCGGCCCTGCGCGAAGCCGATCGTGACGTCCTCGGTGGCGATCGGGACCTCCGGGTCCCAGAACCGCACGCCCATGATCGGCTGGACGGTCTCGACGCCGGTGTCCAGGTGCTCGAGGGTCTTGGCCTCGTGCGTGGCACCCCAGATGTTGGCGTCGGTGGAGTAGGCCTTCTCCGCGCTGTCGCGGTAGGGCAGCCCGTGCGCGACCAGCCACTCCGACATCTCCGTGCGGCCACCGAGCTCGGTGACGAAGTCGGCGTCCAGCCACGGCTTGTAGATGCGCAGCGAGGGGTTGGCCAGCAGGCCGTACCGGTAGAACCGCTCGATGTCGTTGCCCTTGAAGGTCGAGCCGTCGCCCCAGATCTGGACGTCGTCCTCGAGCATCGCGCGCACCAGCAGCGTGCCGGTGACCGCGCGCCCCAGCGGCGTGGTGTTGTAGTAGCTGCGGCCGCCCGAGCGGATGTGGAAGGCGCCGCAGGTGAGCGCGGCGAGGCCCTCCTCCACCAGCGCCGCCCGGCAGTCGACCAGGCGGGCGAGCTCCGCGCCGTACGCCATGGCCCGGCCGGGCACCGAGGCGATGTCGGGCTCGTCGTACTGGCCGATGTCCGCGGTGTACGTGCAGGGCACCGCTCCCTTGTCGCGCATCCACGCGACCGCTACGGAGGTGTCGAGACCGCCGGAGAAGGCGATGCCGACGCGTTCGCCGGTGGGCAGGGAGGTGAGCACCTTGGACACGAGGACAAGTATGCACGATGTTGCATAGTCATTCAGCGCCCCCTCCCCCGGCTCCGGTTCGGACGGAACGCGACGGCGTGCCGCCCGGCGCCGTCAGGGGTGCTGCGTGCGGGTGGGCAGGCCGCCGGCCGGGCGGTGCCGGTCCCGCTCGTAGTCGGTGATCAGCCCGATCCGGCGGACGTGCCGCTCGTCCCCGCTGAACGGCGTCCCGAGGAACTCGAGCACAAGCGTGGTGGCCTCCTCGTCGCTGTGCTGCCGGGCGCCGATGGACACCACGTTGGCGTCGTTGTGCTCGCGGGCGAGCCGGGCGGTGGCGGTGTTCCACACCAGCGCGGCCCGCACCCCGGGCACCTTGTTGGCGGCCATCTGCTCACCGTTGCCGGAGCCGCCGATGACGACCCCCAGCGACCCGGGCTCGGCGACCGTCCGCTCGCCCACCTCGAAGCAGAACGGCGGGTAGTCGTCCTGGGCGTCGTACTCGAACGCGCCGCAGTCGACCGGCTCGTGGCCGGCCTCGGCCAGCGCCCGCTTGAGGTGCTCCTTGAACTCCAGGCCGGCATGGTCGGTTCCGACGAAGACGCGCATGACCGCGAGTCTGACAGGCTGCTGCCGTGGCGGTGCTGGGGGTCGACGGCTGGCGCGGGCGGTGGGTCGGGGCGCTGCTGGCGGGCCGGTCGGTGACGCTGCTGGCGCTGGACGACGTCGCCGCCGTGCTCGCCGTCCCGGACGTCGACGTGATCGCCATCGACATGCCGATCGGGCTCCCGGACGACGGCGTCCGCAGGTGCGACGTCGAGGCCCGGCGACTCCTGGGGTCCGCCGGCAGCTCGGTCTTCCCCGCTCCCCTGCGGCCGGTGCTCGGCGCCGCCGACTACGTCGATGCGTGCCGGATCTCGGTCGCGGCGTCGGGAAAGGCGCTGTCCAAGCAGGCGTGGAACCTGATGCCCTCGATCCGGCAGCTCGACGACGCACTGGACGAGCCACCGTCCGAGCGGGTCGTCGAGGTGCACCCGGAGCTGGCGTTCCGCCGGATGGATCCGCGGGTGACCGACCCCAAGGTCACCGCCCGCGGCACGATGCAGCGGCTCGAGGCGCTGCGCGGCGTCATGGACGTCGAGGACGCGCTGGGGAACGCCCCGGCCCGGGTGCCGATGGTCGACGCGCTGGACGCCTGCGCCGCCGCGTGGTCGGCCCGACGCCTGGCCGAGGGCCGCGGCGAGTGCGTCGGCGACGGGACGTCCGACGCTCGCGGCCGACCGATGCGGATCTGCTGGTGACGCTCAGGACCCGGTGACCCGGCGGACGACCGAGAGCGGCAGCACGCGGAGCAGGCGGGCGACCGGCCGCCACGGCCACTCGGGCACGTAGCCGCGCACCGGCTCGCGCTCGACGACGTCGACCAGTGCGCTGACGCCCTTGTCCAGCCCCACGGTGAGCGGACCGCGGCGGCCCTCGTTGATGTCGGTCGCGATGTACCCGGGGAGCACGGTCGAGACGACGATCTGCGAGCCGTAGACGTCGGACCGGATGCCCTCGGCGAGCGCGTTCAGCGCAGCCTTGCTCGCCCCGTAGGCGGTGCGGGTGCCGGGCATCCCCCGCACCGAGGCGACCGAGGAGACGAGCACCAGGTGCCCCATCCCCTGCCGGCGGAAGATCTCCATGGCGGCCTCGCACTGGGCGTGCGAGCCGAGCACGTTGGTCACCAGGACCGCCCGGTTGCCCGCGGCCTCGCCGGTGCCCACCGACGCGCCCTTGCCGATGCCGGCGTTGACGATCACCCGGTCCAGGCCGCCGAGCCGGTCGGCGAGCTCGGGCAGCACGGTGGCCACCGAGCCGGGGTCGTCGACGTCCATCGCGGCGACCTCGACGCGGATGCCCGGGTGGGCGGCCCGCAGCTCGGCCTGCAGCGACTCCAGCCGCTCGATGCGGCGGGCGCACAGGGCGAGGTCGCGGCCCATCGCGGCGAACCGGCGGGCCATGCCCTCGCCGAGGCCGGAGCTGGCACCGGAGATGAAGATGCGCTGGCGGGTGGGGTGCGGCACCCGATCATGGTGCCGCACCCCGTCGCCCGGCGCTTTTCCGCGGTATAGCGCCGGGGCTTTTCCGCGGAAAAGCTCGGATGTCAGCGGCGGGTGAGCTCCAGGGCGTCGGCCGGGACGGAGTCCATGTCGGGGCCCGACGTGCGGGTGCGCTTGAGCTCCCAGAAGTCGGGCAGGTTGGCCAGCAGGACGGCGCCGTCGAAGGCCTTGCCGGCGTCCTCGCCGGTCGGAACCTTGCTGATCACCGGGCCGAAGAATGCGACGCCGTCGATGTGCATGACCGGCGTGCCGACGTCCTCACCGACCGGGTCCATGCCCGCGTGATGGCTCTTCTCCAGGGCCGCGTCGTACTCGGTGGAGCCGGCGGCCTCGGCCAGCGACGCCGGCAGCCCGACCCGCTCCAGCGCCGGGGCGATGAGCTCGTCGAGCTCGCGGCCCTCGTGGTGCCGGAGAGTGCCCATCGCGGTGTAGAGGTCACCGAGCACCTCGTCGCCGTGCTGCTGCGCGGCGGCGATCGCCACGCGCACCGGCCCGATCGCCGTCTTCATCATCTCGGCGTACTCCTCGGACAGGTCGCGCCCGCGGTTGAGCACCGCCAGCGACATGACGTGCCAGTGGAGGTCGATGTCGCGGACCTTCGCCGCCTCGAGCACCCAGCGGCTGGTGAGCCAGGCCCAGGGGCACAGCGGGTCGAACCAGAAGTCCACGCGGGCCTGGGTGGGGGCGCTCTGCACTGCGTCGGTCATTCGTGCTCCTCGCTCGGGGGTGCCCGGGTCTCCGGTGCCCGGACCGTCTGCGGTCAGCCAAGTCGCCGGGCCGGGGCGTTGTTCCCCGGTGGACGGCAGGCGGGCCGTCGGCACCGCCTGACAAACTGCCGGGGTGGCCGTACCCAACTTGACCCGCACCGATGCCGCCGCTCGCGCCGAGCTGCTCGCCGTCCAGAGCTACGACATCTCCCTCGACGTCACCGACGGGGCCGGTCATCCCGGCGAGCGCACCTTCCGGTCGACGACGACCGTCGAGTTCACCTGCCGCCGGCCGGGCGCGGACACGTTCATCGACCTGGTCGCCGAGACGGTGCACTCCGCGACGCTCAACGGCACCGAGCTCGACGTGCGCACCTACACCGAGGACGGCGGCCTGCCGCTGCCCGGCCTCGCCGAGCAGAACACCCTCGTGGTGACGGCGGACTGCCGGTACTCCAACAGCGGCGAGGGGCTGCACCGCTTCCTCGACCCCGAGGACGGGCAGGTCTACCTCTACACGCAGTTCGAGCCGGCCGACGCCAAGCGGATGTTCACCTGCTTCGACCAGCCCGACCTCAAGGCCTCGTTCACCCTGCACGTGACGGCGCCGTTCGACTGGCACGTCATCTCCAACACCGGTGACCGCACCATCGAGGCGGGCGAGGGCGGCTCGCAGCTGGCCCACTTCGCGCCCACCAAGCGCATCTCCACCTACCTCGTGGCGCTGATCGCCGGCCCCTACGCCAAGGTCACCGACCTGCACGACGGCATCCCGCTCGGGCTGTACTGCCGCGCCTCGCTGGCCCAGTTCCTGGACCCCGACGAGCTGTTCCGGGTGACCAAGCAGGGCTTCGACTTCTACCACCGGGTGTTCGACTACCCGTACCCGTTCGACAAGTACGACCAGCTCTTCGTGCCGGAGTTCAACGCCGGTGCCATGGAGAACGCCGGGGCGGTGACCTTCCTGGAGGACTACGTCTTCCGGTCGAAGGTCAGCCGGGCGCGCTACGAGCGCCGGGCGGAGACGATCCTGCACGAGCTCGGGCACATGTGGTTCGGCGACCTGGTGACCATGCGCTGGTGGGACGACCTGTGGCTCAACGAGTCCTTCGCCACCTACATCAGCACGCTGGCCCAGGCCGAGGCCACCGAGTACACGACCGCGTGGACGACGTTCGCCAACACCGAGAAGGCGTGGGCGTACGCGCAGGACCAGCTGCCCTCGACCCACCCGATCGCCGCCGACATCCCCGACGTCGCCGCGGTCGAGGTCAACTTCGACGGCATCACCTACGCCAAGGGCGCCTCGGTGCTCAAGCAGCTGGTGGCCTACGTCGGCCGGGAGGAGTTCCTCACCGGCGTCCAGCGGTACTTCCGCCGGCACGAGTACGGCAACACCACGCTGGCCGACCTGCTCGGCCCGCTGTCGGAGAGCTCGGGGCGCGACCTGTCCGAGTGGGCCGACCAGTGGCTGCGCACCAGCCAGGTCAACACCCTGCGCCCGGTGTACGAGCTCACCGACGACGGCCGGTACG
This sequence comes from Blastococcus sp. SYSU DS0539, assembly GCF_054050855.1. Taxonomy (NCBI): domain Bacteria; kingdom Bacillati; phylum Actinomycetota; class Actinomycetes; order Geodermatophilales; family Geodermatophilaceae; genus Blastococcus; species Blastococcus sp. SYSU DS0539. Next base: position 138,235 of record NZ_JBJHAF010000007.1, read on the forward strand.
CCGGCTTCGCCATCGAGCAGACGGCGGTCGCCGAGCACCCCGTGCTGCGCAACCACCGGCTGGCGGTCGGGCTCTACAGCGAGGGCCCGGACGGGCTGGCCCGCACCCACCGGGTGGAGCTGGACGTGGCCGGCGCGCGCACCGAGGTGCCCGAGCTGGCCGGGCACCCGGCGGCCGACCTGGTGCTGGTCAACGACGACGACCTCACCTACGCCAAGCTGCGCCTGGACGAGCGGTCGCTGGCGACGCTGCGCACCCGGATCGGGGCCATCCCCGACCCGCTGGCCCGCGCGCTGTGCTGGTCGGCGGCCTGGGACATGACCCGGGACGCCGAGCTGCCCGCCCGCGAGTGGGTGCAGCTGGTGCTCGCCGGGGTGGGCGCGGAGACCGAGAGCAGCGTCATCCAGTCGCTGCTGGCCCGGGTGCAGACCGCGCTGTCCTCCTACGCGGAGCCGGCCTGGGCGCCCACCGGCTGGGCGCAGCTGGCCGACGCCGCGATGGCCGCGCTGGAGTCGGCACCGGCCGGCAGCGACCAGCAGCTGCTGTGGTCGCGCACGCTGGCCAGCGCCGCGCGCACCGAGGAGCACGCCGCCGCGCTGCGCGGCCTGCTCGACGGCTCCCGGACGGTCGCCGGTCTCGAGGTCGACGCGGACGCGCGGTGGGCCTTCCTGCACGGGATGGTCGCGATCGGCGCGGCCGGGGACGCGGAGATCGACGCCGAGGCCGAGCGGGACGCCACCGCCACCGGCATCCGGCGGGCGGCCACGGCCCGGGCGCTGCGGCCGACGGCGGAGTCCAAGGAGGAGACCTGGCAACGGGCCTTCACCGACGAGACGCTGCCCAACGCCGTCCACGAGGCGACCCTGCAGGGCTTCTGGCACCCGGCCCAGCGCGAGCTCACCGCCGGGTACGTGGACCGCTACTTCGCCGAGATCCGTCCGGTCTGGGACCGCCGTCCGGGCGAGATCGCCAAGAACGCCGTCCAGTACCTGTTCCCGCCGGTGGTCGAGCCGCGCACCATCGCCGCGGCCGACGCGTGGCTGTCCGACGCCGAGCAGCCGCCCGCGCTGCGCCGGCTGGTGTTCGAGGGCCGGGACGGCATCGCCCGCGCCCTGCGTGCCCGCGAGCGGGACGCCGACGCCGCGCAGCGCTGACGACCCACCCCGCACCCGACGGAGCCCCGTCCACCAGCCGGTGGACGGGGCTCCGTCGCCTTCGGGCCTCGCGGGAAACACGACGGCGCCGCACCCCTGCCAGGGTGCGGCGCCGTCGTCGTCGGCTAGGGGCGCAGCGCCGCCGGGTGACCGGCCTGGTCGGAGAGCTGGCGCAGACCGTTGACGATGCCGCCCACCAGGTCACCGGAGCTGAAGGCGCTGGTCATGGAGAGGACGGCGAGGGCGCAAGCGCGGTCGGGCAGCCGGCGGGCGGCTCCCGCACCGGTCACGACCTCGACGACCCGCTGGCCGGGCGAGACAGCGAGCAGCACCGCGTCGGACGGGTTGTCGCCGGAGCGGGCGTGCAGCTCCTCGGCGTGTGCCCGGGTCGGCGTGCGCAGCTCGCCCACGTAGAGCGTGAAGCGCAGCCCGGTCTCGCGGGAGGACATGGTCAGCGCCTCGTCGAGGCGGGCCAGCTCCCGGTAGGTGAAGACCTCGTCCAGCCGCCCCTCGTCGGTGCGGGCGGGAGCGGTGTCCTCGGTGGCGGTGTCGTGGGAATCGACGTGCAGCGCGCGGGTCATCGCCGGCCTCCGGGCAGGGTCGTCGGAACGAAGTAGGTGGTCACCGGGTCACCAGGTCCCACGCGCGCCGCCCAGCGGGCCGGCCGGCTGCGGGATGCGGGCAGCCGTGGCGCCGCCGCGCGAGCCGCCGGAACCGGCGACGACCTCGGGGCCGGCCCCGCGAGCGGCATCCAGGGCGCGCTCACCGGGCTGCTCCGGGTAGACCGAGGAGCCCAGGGCGGCAGTGCCGCTGCCCGGGACCGCGGCCGGCCCGTGCGACGGGGCCGGGCCGTGCCCGCCGGTGTGCGCGGGGTGCGGCTCGTACCAGACGGGGGCGTAGTCCCAGGACTGGCCGGGCTTGTAGCGGGGGCGCCGGCCGGCGCCGGGCTTGAGCGTCAGCAGCGCCAGCACGAGGACGATGGCCAGCGGGATGCCGGCGTAGACGAGGAGGGTCTCGGCGACGGTCACGCCGGACAACTTACCGGGGACCTCCTCCGCTCACCGGCTGTCGGTCCAGACGGCGGGGCGCCGGTGCGCCCAGGGCCGGGCCGCCTCGAGCTGAGCGGCCAGGGAGACGAGGGTCGCCTCGTCGGCCGGGCGGCCGACGAGCATGGTGCCGACGGGGAGGTCGTCGGCCGTCCAGTGCAGCGGCACGCTGACGGCCGGCTGCCCGGTGACGTTGAAGAGGGCGGTGAACGCGGCGTACCGCTTCTGCCGCTCGAAGTCCGGACCGCCCTCGCCGTCGGCCTGGAACCAGCCGATCGGGCGCGGCGTCATGGTCAGCACCGGGGCGAGCAGCACGTCGAAGCCGGCGGTGGCGCGCAGGAACTGCCGGGAGAAGACCCGCAGGGCGAACATCGCCTGCATCGCGTCGCGGGCCGAGAGCGCCAGCCCGCGGTCCCGCATCCACCGGGTGAGCGGCTGCAGCCGGTCGAGCTGGTCGGGCGGCACCGGCAGCGTGGTGGCGCTCAGCGCCCACACGTGCTCGAAGGAGGGCAGGACCGCGGGGTCGAGCAGGCCGGCGGGCACGTCCTCGACGACGTGCCCGAGGCTCTCCAGCAGCCGGCCGGCGTCATCGAACGCCTCGGCGACCTCGGGCTCGAGCTCGGCCCCGGGCATCGCCGACTCGGTGTACCGCCCGATCCGCAACCGGCCGGGCTCCCGGTCGGCCCAGCCGAGGAAGCTCTCCCCCGCCGGCAGCGGCGGCGCCCAGAACGGGTCGCCGATCTCCGGGCCGGCCATCGCGTCGAGCATCGCGGCGGCGTCCCGCACGGTGCGGGCGAGCGGCCCGCTGGTGCCCAGGCCGGTCACCTCGCTGCCGTAGGGGGCGTTGCTGATCCGCCCGCGGGTCGGCTTGATGCCGAACAGGCCGTTGATGCTCGCCGGGATGCGGACCGAGCCGCCCCCGTCGCTGCCCTGCGCGAAGGGCACGAAGCCGGCGGCCACCGCGACCGCGGCGCCCCCGCTGGAGCCGCCGGCCAGCCGGGAGGTGTCCCAGGGGCAGCGGGCGGGCCCGACCAGGCCGTTCTCGGTGTAGCAGGGGAAGCCGAACTCGGGGGTGTTCGTCTTGCCCACGCTGATCGTCCCCGCAGCGGCCAGCCGGGTGACGACGGCGTCGTCGACCGGCGGCACGAAATCGGCCAGGGCGGTGGAGCCGAACGTCGTCCGGACGCCGGCGGTGTTGTTGAGGTCCTTGATCGCGGTCGGGACGCCGAGCAGCGGCGGCAGCTCCCCGCCCTCACGCAGCCGGGCCTCCGCCGCGGCCGCGGCGGCCAGCGCCCGCTCGGGGGTCACGGTGATGAACGCGCCGAGCCCGGCGTCCAGGGCGTCGATCCGGCGCAGCGCGTGCTCCACCAGCTCGGTGGGGCTCACCTCCGACGCCCGGACGGCGGCGGCCTGCTCGAGTGCGGTGAGGTCGTGCAACGAGGTCACGGACGCCGACGCTAGCCCGCCGGCCTCACCCGGGGTCGGGCACGCCGATCGGGTTGCCGGCCGGCCACTCCCCCGCGGAGACGACGGCGCGGCGCACCGGCACCAGGAGCTCGGCGAGCCGGTCGCAGCCCCGGTCGCCGAGGGCGCGCCACGGTCCGCGGGCCAACCGGTCGGTGTCCGCCTCGATCCCGGCGACCGCGGCCCGCCCCTGCGGCGTCAGCTCCGCGCCGGCCAGCCAGCCGCGCTCGGTCAGCCCCGCGACGCCGCCGTCCCACGCGGCGTCGTCCCAGCCCCGCGCCTTCTGCAGCCACCCGCGGTCCGACCGTCCGGCCGCCGCGGCGAGCACGTGCGCCTGCACGCCGTCGACCTCCCGCTGCACCAGCGCGACCGTGTGCCCGTCGCCGCGGTGCTCCCGCAGCGTGGTGAGCGCCTGCCAGAGCACCAGGTGCGGCTCCCCGGGCACGGCCACCGCGGTGTTGGCGGCAGCGAGCGGGCGACCGGGCAGGTCGACGGCGGCCGCCGCCGTCGCGGCCAGCTCCATCGCCTCGGCCGCGGCCGGAGAGGTGGTCCAATCCTCCCCCAGCACCCGCCGGACCGCCGCGTCGACGCCGTCCAGCCGGGCCTGCAGTGCGGCGGCCGGGGACGCGTCGGCCCAGACGCCGGGCACCCGGCGGGCGACGAAACCGGGGGCGAAGTTGACGAACGCCGCGGTGACGAGCTCCGCGCCGACGGTGCCGAGGGGCGCGGCCCGGCCGGCGAAGTAGCCCGCCCAGAACCCGCGCAGCCCGGCCGCCGCGAAGGCGGTCCGCGCCTCGGCGGCGAAGTACGTCAGCGCGTGGAACGGCTCGGCCAGCGCCCAGAGCCGGCGGGCGGTCGCCGCAGAGCTCACGCGCTCACGCTCTCCGGGACGCCGAGCCACTCCCGCCACCGCGGGTCGACGGTCCGGTGCCCGAGCAGCCGCCACGCCGCCCCGCTGGGCGTGTGCGGCGGGTGGGCGAGCTTCCAGCCCAGCTCGGCGAGCGACCGGTCGGCCTTGGTGTGGTTGCACCGGCGGCAGGCGGCGACCACGTTGTCCCAGGTGTGCGTGCCACCGCGGCTGCGCGGCACCACGTGGTCGATGCTCGTGGCCGACCCGCCGCAGTAGACGCAGGTCTGCCCGTCGCGGGTGAACACCGCCCGCCGCGACAGCGGGACCGACGCCGGGTAGGGCACCCGGACGTAGCGGGTGAGCCGCACGACGACGGGCACCGGGAGGCTGACGGTCTCGGCGTGCACCATCTCGACGGCGACGTCGACGGACTCGGCCTTCTCGGCGAGGACCAGCACGATCGCCCGCCGGCTGGACACCACACACAGCGGCTCGTACGTCGCGTTGAGCAGCAGGGTGGCGCCCGTGGTCGTGGGCGAGGGCACGGGGACGAGCGGCGGGACGGGGTCGCGCCGCGGGCCTGGGTGACCCGCCGGCGTCGACCCGGGCGCGGAACGCGGCACGGATCACCTCCGGACGCCCCGGACCGCCGGGTGCTGCACGACCCGCGGGCAGCCCCATTCTGACCCGGCTACGCCGGGTTGGCGCACTCGAAATACCTCCGACCCCGGCTCGTCCGTCGGCCGCGGCGACTAGCCTGCCCGGAATGCGCTACCCGGACGCCCCGCGGCTGGACCTCGTCGACGAGCTCCACGGCCACCGGATCGCCGACCCGTACCGCTGGCTCGAGGACCCCGCCGACCCCCGCACCCGGGCCTGGGCGCAGGCCCAGGACCAGCTCACCGCCGAGGTGCTGACGGCGCTGCCGCTGCGCGACCGGTTCGCCGAGAAGCTCGGCGAGCTGGTGCGCGCGGGCGCCGTCGGCCTCCCGGTTTGGCGCGGCGAGCGCGCCTTCTCCACCCGCCGCGACCCCGGCCAGGAGCACGCGGTGCTGCGGGTGCGCGAGGCCGACGGCAGCGTCCGGGTGCTCGTGGACCCGATGGCCCTGGACCCGGCGGGGACGACGACGCTCGACGCGTGGTCGCCGTCCTGGGAGGGCGACCGGCTGGCCTACCAGGTCTCCACCGGCGGCGACGAGGAGTCGCAGCTGTTCGTCCTGGACGTCGCCACCGGCGAGCTGCTGGACGGGCCGGTCGACCGGTGCCGCTACTCCCCCGTCGGCTGGCTGCCCGGCGGCGAGGAGCTGTTCTACGTCCGCCGGCTCGCGCCCGACCAGGTGCCGGCGGGTGAGGAGCAGTTCCACCGCCGGGTATGGCGCCACCGGGTGGGCGCACCGGCCGACGACGACGTGCTGGTGCACGGCGAGGGCAGCGACCCGGCGAGCTACTTCGGCGTGCGCACCAGCCGCGACGGCCGCTGGCTGGTCGTCTCCCGGTCGGTGGGCACCGCGCCGCGTGACGACGTGTGGCTGGCCGACCTCGCGACGATCTCGGACGGCGGGCCGCCGGAGCTGCGCGCGCTGCAGGTCGGCGTCGACGCGCAGACCGCCGCCTGGGTGGCCCGCGACGGGCGGCTGTGGCTGATGTCCGACCGCGACGCCCCGCGCTGGCGGCTCGCCGTCGCCGATCCGGAGGACCCTGCCACCTGGGCGCCCGAGGCGTGGACCGACGTCGTTCCGCAGCAGGAGGGCGCCGTGCTCTCCGACCTGGCGCTGGTCGACGCCCCGGACGGCACCCCGCAGGTGCTCGCCGTGCACGCCGTGGACGCCACCGACCGGTTGTCGGTGTGGGCCGCGGACGGCAGCGGCCGGATCACCGACGTGGCGGCTCCGGGCGCCGGCAGCATCTCCGGCGTCAGCGCACCGCCGGAGGGCGGCACCAGCGCCTGGGTCGGCTACACCGACTACGCCACCCCGCAGTCGGTGCTGCGCTGGGACGCCGCCTCGCCCACCGGGCTGGAGAGCTGGGAGCGGGCCGACGTCGCCGGGGAGGTGCCGCCGCTGACCGTCGTCGAGACGCACGCGACGAGCGCGGACGGCACGCCCGTGCACCTGTTCGTGCTCTCCGGGACGGGGACGGCCGACCGCCCGCGCCCGGCGGTGCTGTACGGCTACGGCGGCTTCAACGTCTCGCTGACCCCGGCCTACACGGCGCAGGCCCTGGCCTGGGTGGCCGCGGGCGGTGTCTGGGTGGTGGCGAACCTGCGCGGCGGGTCCGAGCACGGCGAGGAGTGGCACCGGGCCGGGATGCGCGAGCGCAAGCAGAACGTGTTCGACGACTTCGCCGCCGCGGGCGAGCACCTGGTGGCCGGGGGCTGGACGACGCACGAGCAGCTGGCGGTCATGGGCGGGTCCAACGGCGGCCTGCTGGTGGGCGCCACGCTGACCCAACGCCCCGGCCTCGCCGCCGCCGTCGTCTGCAGCGCGCCGCTGCTGGACATGGTCCGGTACGAGCGCTTCGGGCTCGGCCGGACCTGGAACGACGAGTACGGCACGGCGGAGGACCCCGTCGAGCTCGGCTGGCTGCTGGGCTACTCGCCGTACCACGCGGTGCGCGAGGGGACGGCGTACCCGGCGGTGCTGTTCACGACGTTCGAGTCCGACACCCGGGTCGATCCGCTGCACGGGCGCAAGCTCGCCGCCGCGCTGCAGCACGCCACCAGCTCCGACGCGCCGGTCCTGCTGCGCCGGGAGACCTCGGTGGGGCACGGCGCCCGCGCGGTCAGCCGCACCGTGGGCCTGGCCGCCGACCAGCTGGCCTTCCTGGCGGCGCACACGGGACTCGCCGGTTGAGCGTGCCGTGCGTCACCATCCGGACACGCGCTGCCACCTCCCCCGTCACTGTCAGCAGCACCTGAGAGGATTCCGGTAATGACCGGATCCCCCACGGTGCTCGCTGCGGACGACGGGGCGGGCGTGGCCGACTGCGCCGACCACTGGCTCTGCCAGCAGGTCTACGACTGGTCGGGCGCGGGCTGGCTGGCCGAGAACGCCCAGACGCTCATCGCCACCCCCGGCCGCATCCTGCTGGTCGTCGTGCTCGCCGCCGTGGCCCGCCTGCTGGCCCACCGGGCGATCGGCCGGCTGACCGACCGCACGGCGACCGGCGCGATGCCCACGATCCTGCGGCCGTTCCGCAGCCGCACGCCCGCCGCCGAGGAGGTCATCGAGCAGATCGCGGCACGGCGCACCCAGCGGGCCGAGGCCATCGGTTCGGTCCTGCGCAGCTTCGCGTCGATGGTGGTCCTCGGCATCGCCGTCGTCCTGGTGCTCGGCGAGCTGGGGGTGAACCTCGCGCCGATCCTGGCCAGCGCCGGCGTGGTCGGCGTCGCCCTCGGCTTCGGGGCGCAGAACCTGGTCAAGGACTTCATCGCCGGCATCGGCATCATCCTCGAGGACCAGTACGGCGTCGGTGACGTCGTCGACCTCGGCGAGGCCATCGGCACCGTCGAGGCGGTCGGGCTCCGGATCACCCGGCTGCGCGACGTCAACGGCGTGGTCTGGTACGTCCGCAACGGCGAGGTGCTGCGGGTCGGCAACAAGAGCCAGGGCTTCGCCCAGGTGGTCATCGACATGCCCGTCGCGCACGACACCGACCTGGAGCGCTGCCGCGCGGTCATGCAGGAGGTGGCCGACGCGATGTACGCGCAAGCCGAGTGGGCCGGCGTCCTGCTGGCGGAGCCGGAGTCCCTCGGGGTCGAGCAGATCACCGCCGAGGGCGTGTTCCTGCGGCTCACCGTCCGCACCACCAACGCCGACCAGTGGCGGGTCGGGCGGGCGCTGCGGATGCGGCTCAAGGAGCGGTTCGTCGCCGAGGGCATCCGCACCCCGGTCCCCCTGCTGAGCGCCTCCGGCGCCGGGGCGGGGTCCCGCTGAGCGCCCCCGTGCCGCAGGACCCCGCTCCGGGGACCCCCGTGCGGCAGGCGACCTTCCGCGAGGTCTTCGCCGTCGGCGAGTTCCGGCCGCTGTTCGGCACCTTCGTGCTGTCCGCGGCCGGGGACGAGCTGGCGCGGGTCGCCCTCACGGTGCTGGTCTACGCCCGGACGTCGTCCCCGCTGCTCGCCGCGCTGACCTTCGCGATCAGCCACCTGCCGTGGCTGCTCGGCGGGCCGCTGCTCTCGACGCTGGCCGACCGGCTGCCCCGCCACCGGGTGCTGATCGCCACCGACGTCGCCCGGGCGCTGCTCGTCGCGATCATGGCGATCCCCGGCACGCCGCTGCCGGTGCTGCTGGCCCTGCTCTTCGTCGTCGGCCTGTGCGCGCCACCGTTCGAGTCGGCCCGCTCCGCGCTGATGGCCGACGTGCTCGACGGGGACCGGTACGCCGTCGCCACCTCGCTCACCGGCATCACCCTGCAGCTGGCACAGGTGGCGGGGTTCCTCGCCGGTGGTGCGCTGGTCGCCGTCCTGAACCCCTCCGCCGCGCTGCTGGTGGACGCCGCGACCTTCCTGATCTCCGCCGTCTGGCTGTGGGCGCGGCTGCAGCCGCGCCCGGCACCGGTGGCCGAGGGCGGCGGCACGCCGGGTTCGCTCTGGCGCGACACCGCGGTGGGTCTGCGGTTCATCGGCCACAGCCCCCGGCTGCTGGCCATCGTCGGCGTGCTGTGGGTGACCACGGGGTTCGTGTACGCCTCCGAGGGCATCGCCGCCCCGCTGGTCGACTCGCTCGGCCAGGGGACGACGGCGGTCGGCGTGCTCCTGGCCGCCAACCCGCTCGGGGTCACCATCGGCGGGCTGGTCATCGCCCGCCTCGTGCCGCCGGCGCGGCGGGAACGGCTCGTCGTCCCGCTCGTCGTGATCTCCCTCGCGCCCGTGCTGGTGGGCGGCCTCGTCGCGGCGACGGCCGGGCCCGGCGCGGTGCCGTTCTGGGTGCTGGTCGGGATGCTCTTCGTCTCCGGGCTCGGCGCCGCGTGGTCGATCCCGCTCAACGTCGCCTTCGTCCAGGCGGTGCCCAGCGCCTACCGCGGGCGCGCGTTCGGCGTGGCGGCCAGCGGGCTGGCCGGCGTCCAGGGGCTCGGCGCCCTCGGCGCGGGCCTCGCCGCGGAGGCGTTCGAGCCGAGCGTCGTGGTGGCGCTCTCCGGCGCGCTCGGAATGATCGCGGTCGCCCCGGCGCTGATGGCCTATCGGCGGACCCGCGACCAGGCGGACGTCTCCACCGAGGTCGAGGGAGCAGCAGGCGCATGAGCGAGTCGAAGCGGTCCCTGCCGTCGGCGCGGACCTTCTACGACGAGGTCGGCGGCGAGGAGACCTTCCGCCGGCTGGTCAGCCGCTTCTACGCCGGCGTGCGCACCGACCCGGTGCTCGTCCCGATGTACCCGCAGGGCGACTGGGAGGGCGCCGAGACCCGGCTGCGGGGCTTCCTCGAGCAGTACTGGGGCGGGCCGACGACCTACTCCCAGGAGCGCGGGCACCCGCGGCTGCGCATGCGGCACGCCCCGTTCGCCATCGGCCCCGCCGAGCGCGACGCCTGGCTGACCCACATGCGCGACGCCGTCGACTCGCTGGAGCTCCCTCCGGAGCAGGACGCCACGCTCTGGGGGTACCTGGAGATGGCCGCGCGGAGCATGCAGAACCGCTGAGCCGCCGGCAGCGCCCCTTTGCCCATCCGGCCCCTCCGGCCCGGCACACCTGAACGTCACGAGAGCACCCAAGGAGCCCGGTGAGCCCGGAGCCGAACCGCACGCTGTCCACGACCGACGCCGACTGGTGGCGGAACGCGGTCTTCTACCAGATCTACATCCGCAGCTTCGCCGACGGGAACGGTGACGGGGTGGGCGACCTGGCCGGCATCCGGTCGCGGCTGCCCTACCTCGCCGACCTCGGCGTCGACGCGCTGTGGATCACGCCGTTCTACCCGTCGCCGATGGCCGACCACGGCTACGACGTCGCCGATCCCCGCGACGTCGAGCCGGTGTTCGGCGACCTGGCCGAGTTCGACGCCCTGCTCGCCGAGGCGCACGCGCTGGGCATCCGGGTCACCGTCGACCTGGTGCCCAACCACAGCTCGCACGACCACGAGTGGTTCCAGGAGGCGCTGGCGGCCGCGCCCGGTTCGCCGCAGCGGGCCCGGTACCTGTTCCGCGACGGCCGCGGCCCGGACGGCAGCGAGCCGCCGAACAACTGGCCGTCGGTCTTCGGTGGGCCGGCCTGGACCCGGGTGCCGGACGGGCAGTGGTACCTGCACATCTTCGCGCCCGAGCAGCCGGACCTGAACTTCGCCAACCCGGAGGTCGTCGCCGACCTCGAGGAGACGATGCGGTTCTGGCTGGACCGCGGCGTGGACGGTTTCCGCATCGACGTCGCCCACGGCATGGCCAAGCCCGACGGCCTGCCGGACATGGTGCCGATGGACGACACCGGTCTGCTCGACGACCACGGCCCTGGCGACCACCGGTTCGACCAGGACGGCGTGCACGTGGTGCACCGCCGCATCCGGGCGGTCCTCGACGAGTACCCCGGCACGATGGCCGTCGGCGAGGTGTGGGTGTCCGACGACGACCGGCTGGCCCGGTACCTGCGCGAGGACGAGCTGCAGCTGGCCTTCAACTTCAAGCTGCTCACCGCCGAGTGGACGCCCGAGGGGCTGCGGAACGCGATCACCCACTCGCTCGCGGCGGTCGAGGGCACGCCCGCGCCGGCCTGCTGGGTGCTGTCCAACCACGACCGGCCTCGGCACGTGACCCGCTACGGCGGCGGCGAACTCGGCACCCGGCGGGCCCGGGCGGCGGCGCTGCTGCAGCTGGCGCTGCCCGGTGCGGCCTACCTCTACAACGGCGACGAGCTCGGCATGCCCGACGTCGACCTGCCCGACGAGGTGCTGCAGGACCCGATCTGGTTCCGCTCCGGCGGTGCCGAGCGGGGCCGCGACGCCTGCCGGATCCCGGTGCCGTGGTCGGGCACCGAGGCGTCGTACGGGTTCTCCTCCGCGGCGGAGACCTGGCTGCCCATGCCCGCGGGCTGGGCTGCGCTGACCGCCGAGGCGCAGCGCGCGGACGCCGGTTCGATGCAGTCGCTGTACCGAACTGCGCTCGCTCTGCGGTCGTCGTCGCCCGCCGTCACCGGCGAGGAGGTGCAGTGGTTACCGGCACCCGACCGTTGCGTCGCGTTCCGGCGGCCCGGCGGGCTGGTCTGCCTGCTGAACCTCTCCGGCGCCCCGGTCCCCGTACCGGAGGGCCGGGTGCTGCTGAGCAGCGCCCCGCTCGTCGGCAGAGCGCTGCCCGACGACGCCGCGGTGTGGCTGCAGGCCTGACCCGACCGGGCCGGTTCACGGGCGCCCCGCGGCGCTCGGGTACCTTGCCGCAGGTGACGCCGGGACGGCGGCGCCGTCCACCGGCGCAACGCAGGAGCTGAGCATGAAGACCCGGGACCTGGCCTACATCGCCCTCTTCGCGGCCATCATCGCGGTGCTGGGCACCCTTCCCGCGGTGAACATCGGGCCCGTTCCGATCACCGCCCAGACCCTCGGCGTGATGCTGGCGGGCAGCGTGCTGGGCGCCCGCCGCGGGTTCCTCGCCGTCCTGCTGTTCCTGGTGCTGGTGGCCATCGGGCTGCCGCTGCTGTCCAGCGGCACCGGCGGCCTCGCCGTGTTCGCCGGCGCGACGGCGGGCTACCTGTTCAGCTGGCCGGTGGCCGCGTTCGTGATCGGCTGGCTGACCGAGCGCTTCTGGGCCCGGTACAACGTCGTCTGGGGCGTGCTGTTCAACGTCGTCGGCGGCATGGTCGTCGTCTACCTGATCGGCGTTCCGGTTCTGGCCGCCGTCGCGAACCTGTCCCTGGGCGAGGCGATCGTCTCCGGGGCCCTGCCGTTCCTCCCCGGTGACGCCGCCAAGGCCTTCATCGCCGCGGCGATCGCCGCCCAGGTGCGCCGCAGCTACCCGGTGATCGAGCGACCGCAGCGGGCGGTCGCCGCCCGGTGAGGTTCCGCCGGCCGGACGCTCGGCCCGCCGCCGACGCCGTCGCCGACCCGGCACGGGGGATCGAGCTGCGCGGCGTCGCGCACCGCTACGGCGACCGCGCGGTGCTCACCGATGTCGACCTGCACCTGACCGAGCCGCGCATCGGCGTCGTCGGGGCCAACGGCTCGGGCAAGAGCACGTTCGCGCGGCTGCTCAACGGGCTGGTCCTGCCCACGGCCGGGCAGGTGCTGGTGGACGGCCTGGACACCCGCAGCTCGGTGCGCGAGGTGCGCCGGCGGGTCGGCTTCGTGTTCCAGGACCCCGACGCCCAGATCGTCCACCCGACGGTCGCCGAGGACGCCGCCTACGGGCTGGAGAACCAGGGCGTGCCGGCCGCCGAGCGCGCCGAGCGGGTGGCCGAGGTGCTCGCGCGGTACGGGCTGGCCGGGCACGCCGACCATCCCGCGCACCTGCTCTCCGGGGGCCAGAAGCAGCTGCTCGCCATCGCCGGGGTGCTGGTGATGCGGCCGGCCCGCGTCGTCTTCGACGAGCCGACGACGCTGCTCGACCTGGTCAACGCCCGGCGCGTGGCCCGGGTGATCGACGACCTGGATCAGCAGGTGGTCGTGGTGACCCACCAGCTCGACCTGCTCGACGGCTTCGACCGGGTGCTCGTCGTCGACGGGGGCCGGATCGTCGAGGACGCCGCCCCCCGCCCGGCGATCGCGGCCTACCGGGCACTGATGGAGCGGCGATGACCCTCGCGCTCTACGTGCCGCGGCGCAGCGCCGTCCACCGGCTTCCCGCCGGCGGGAAGCTGCTGGCCCTCGCCGCCCTGGCGGTGCTGCTGTTCGTCGTGCCCACGCTGCCGGTGGTGGGCGCCGGTCTGCTCGCGGTGCTGGCGGTGGGCCTGGGTGCCGCCCGGCTGCCGGCGGCCTCGCTGGCCCGGCAGGCGCGGACGGTGCGCTGGTGGCTGGCCGGCCTGTTCGTCTTCCACGCCCTGTTCAGCGACCTGCCGACGGCCGCGGTCACCGTGCTACGGCTGCTGACCCTGGTGCTCGCCGCCGCCGTGGTGACGGCGACGACGCGGGTGACCGAGATGGTGGCCGTGATCGAGCGGCTGTGCTCGCCGCTGCGGGTGGTCGGCGTGCGGCCGGCGCGGATCGGCCTGGTCATCTCGATGGCGCTGCGGTTCATCCCGGTGCTGGCCGAGCGGGCCGACCGGATCCGGGAGGCCCAGGCCGCCCGCGGGGGCTCGGCGCGCGGCATCCGGGGCATGCGGACGACGGTGACCCCGCTGCTGGTGCAGCTGCTGCAGATGGCGCACACCGTCAGCGAGGCGCTCGACGCCCGCGGCGCCGACGACGTCCCGCCGGCCCGGGGACGCCGCTCCCCCGCCCCCGCCGCCTGACCGTGGAGGTACCCGTGGATGCCGGCTCGCTGCTGGAGATCTGGACGACGCCCGAGGCCGCGGCGCCGATGCGACGCGCGCCGTCGGCGCGGCTGGTGCCCGGGGTGGGCCTGGAGGGCGACCGGTACGCGCTGGGCGGCGGGACGTGGACGCAGTACCCGGACCTGGAGAAGCAGCTCACGCTGATCGACCGCGACGACGTCGCCGCCGTCGCCGCCGAGGTGGGCGGGCCGTTCACGACGGCGGACACCCGCCGGAACCTGGTCACCACCGGCGTGGACCTGCCGTCGCTGGTGGGGCGCTGGTTCGCGGTCGGTGACGCGCTGCTGTTCGGGATGAAGCGCTGCCCGCCGTGCACGCACCTGGAGCGGCTGACCGGCCGGAAGCTGGTCAAGGCGATGGTGCACCGGGGTGGGATCAACGCGGCGGTCTTCGGGGGCGGGGTGGTCACCGCCGGCGCGGTCGTGCGGCCGGTGCCCGACGAGGAGGCCGCGCGGCGGGGCGCGCCGACCGGAGCCGACCGCCCGGTGCCGCGGATCGTTCCCGGCTGACCGTCGAGGCGACCGTCCCGGGAGCGGCGGGTCACCAGGAGTACTCCGGGGACGGTCCGTCTCTGCCCACCCCTGCTGGGCAGAGACGGACCTCCCCCGGGCATACCTCCCTGCGGCCCACCCGCGGCCGGTCAGGCCCCGGCCGGCTCGTCGGTCCAGCGGGCGAGGAACTCCTTCTCCTCGGCGGTGAGCCGGCGCGGCCGGTTCAGCGCGAAGTCGACGGGCACCAGCAGCGTGCTGCCGGTGACGGCGAGCGTTCCGTGGTCGAAGAGCTCGTAGTGGCAGGTGAACGCGGCCGCGCGGATGCCGGAGACCCAGAGCTGCACCTCCAGCGGATCGGCGTCGTAGACCACCGACCGCTTGTAGACGATCTCGTGCGACGCCACCACCAGCCCGCGGCGCATCCCGGTGCGCTCGTCGTGCGTCGGCTGCTCGAAGAACAGGTTGACCCGCGCCATCTCGAAGTAGCCGAGGAAGGCGACGTTGTTGATGTGCTGGTAGGCGTCCATGTCCGACCAGCGCATGGGGACGTGCACGGTGTGCCTCACACCGTGCACCCTGCCGCATGGCGCCGGGTCGGCGCCGCGCGGGAGGACGACCGCGGGCCTCAGCCGCCGAGTTGCCGGGCGAGGTGCGGCTGCCCGGGCCCGGACAGCTCCGCGACGACGCCCCGGCGTCCGGCCACGGTCATCAGGACCGACTCCGCCGTCCCCCGGACCTCCGCTCCGCGGCCGAACGTCCAGTCGATGTCGGTGGCCACCAGGCGGACCCGGCGGGCGCGCAGCACGCCGAGAAGCGTCGGCGCGAACAGGGCCGTCCGGAGCGCCGGCACCAGCCGCGCGGCCGGGATGGCGCGGGGCAGACCGAGCGGGCGCCGGATGTCCTGCTGGTGGATCATCCCGTCCGTCAGCGCGATGGCTCCGCCCATCCCGGCGGTCAGCCCGGACGGCCTGAGGTGGGCGTCCAGGAGTTCGATCAGCTGCGCCGGTGTCCGGGTCGAGTACTCCCGCAGCCCGACGGCGTTCACCCGGTCGACCATGAACAGGCCGCGGGAGAACCGCTCGGCCAGCTGCCGGGGCCGCAGCTTCTCGTAGCTCAGCACGTGCGCCACCACGTCCCGCACGGACCAGCCGGCGCAGAGCGACGGCGCACGCCACTGCTCGGGGGTGAGGTCGGCCAGGAGGTCGCGCAAGTCCTCGCGCTCCGCTCTGGCCAGGGCCATCACGTCCATGCGCGGTACCGCCGAGACTGTCGCGGTCGCGCGGGTGCACGACGTGGGTGCGGCGAGCCTAGGCAACCGGCGCCGGGCAGGCCAGGGGCGGCCCGACGGAGGTGGCCGGCCGCGCCGGGGCACGGACGCCGACGGCCGGCGCGGAGCGGGGGCTCCGGCCGGCCGTCGGTGGTGACGTACCGAGGTCCTGCGTCAGTCGCGGCTGAGCTTGCGGTACGTGGCGCGGTGCGGGCGAGCCGCATCGGGCCCGAGCCGCTCGACCTTGTTCTTCTCGTAGTCGGCGAAGTTGCCCTCGAACCAGAACCACTTCGAGTCGCCCTCGTAGGCGAGGATGTGCGTCGCGACGCGGTCGAGGAACCACCGGTCGTGGCTGACCACGACGGCGCAGCCGGGGAACTCCAGCAGCGCGCTTTCGAGGCTGGTCAGCGTCTCGGTGTCGAGGTCGTTGGTGGGCTCGTCGAGCAGCAGCAGGTTGCCGCCCTGCTTGAGGGTCAGCGCCAGGTTCAGCCGGTTGCGCTCGCCACCGGAGAGCACCCCGGCCGGCTTCTGCTGGTCCGGGCCCTTGAAGCCGAACGCCGCGACGTAGGCCCGCGACGGCATCTCGACGTTGCCGACCTTGATGTGGTCCAGGCCGTCGGAGACGACCTCCCACAAGGTCTTCTTCGGGTCGATGCCGCCCCGGGACTGCTCGACGTAGGACAGCTTGACCGTCTCGCCGACCTTGATGTCGCCGTCGTCGGGCTTCTCCTCGCCGACCAGCATCTTGAACAGCGTGGTCTTGCCGACGCCGTTCGGGCCGACGACGCCCACGATGCCGTTGCGCGGCAGGGTGAACGACAGGTCGTCGATGAGCACGCGGTCGCCGAAGCCCTTGGTCAGGTTCTTGGTCTCGACCACGACGCTGCCCAGGCGCGGCCCGGGCGGGATCTGGATCTCCTCGAAGTCCAGCTTCCGGAACTTCTCCGCCTCGGAGGCCATCTCCTCGTAGCGGGCCAGCCGGGCCTTGCTCTTCGCCTGGCGGGCCTTGGCGCCGGAACGGACCCACTCCAGCTCGTCCTTGAGGCGCTTGGCGCGCTTGGCGTCCTTGGCGCCCTCGACCTGGAGGCGGGCGGCCTTGGTCTCGAGGTACGTGGAGTAGTTGCCCTCGTAGGGGTAGGCGCGGCCCCGGTCGAGCTCGAGGATCCACTGCGCCACGTTGTCCAGGAAGTACCGGTCGTGGGTGACGGCGACGACGGTACCGGCGTACTTCTCCAGGTGCTGCTCCAGCCACGCGACGCTCTCGGCGTCGAGGTGGTTGGTGGGCTCGTCGAGCAGCAGCAGGTCGGGCGCCTCGAGCAGCAACCGGCACAGCGCGACCCGGCGGCGCTCGCCACCGGAGAGCACGGTGACGTCGGCGTCGCCGGGCGGGCAGCGCAGCGCGTCCATGGCCTGCTCGATGCGGGCGTCGAGCTCCCAGCCGTCGGCGTTCTCGATGATCTCCATGAGCTCGCCCTGCTCGGCCATCAGCGCGTCGAAGTCGGCGTCGGGCTCGCCCATCGCCGCGCTGACTTCCTCGAAGCGGGTCAGCGCGTCGCGGAGCGGCTTCACCGCCTCCTCCACGTTGCCGCGGACGTCGAGCTCCTCGTTGAGCGGCGGCTCCTGCAGCAGGATCCCGACCGTGGCGTCCGGGGCGAGCGACGCGTCGCCGTTCGAGGGCTGCTGCATACCGGCCATGATCTGGAGCACCGTGGACTTGCCGGCACCGTTGGGACCGACGACGCCGATCTTGGCGCCGGGCAGGAACGACAGGGTGACGTTGTCGAGGATCACCTTGTCGCCGTGCGCCTTGCGCGCACGGACCATCGTGTAGATGTACTGAGCCACTGGGCTGCTGAGCCTTCCGTCGTCTCCGGGGGATCCCGCCTGGCGAGCCTACCGGGGGCGGGAACGGCGGCCGTCCGCTCCGAGGGGACAGCAGGCGCCGCGTGACAGCCCGTGCGGTCACGGCCTGCCATCGATCGATCCGGTGCAACGCCCCTCCTTTCCGCCGGATTCCCGGTGGACCGCGCGCACCTCACCACGGGATCGGACTCAGCCGTTAGCATCGCCGCGTGCCGATGACTGCCCGAACCGGTCGGCCCCGATGACCGCCGCCACCCTGACGCCGGCCGAGACCCAGCGGCTGACCCGGCGCGGTCTCCGGCTCGCGTGGTTCACGGTCGCCTACAACGTCGTCGAAGGCGCCGTCGCCGTCACCGTGGGGCTGCTCGCGGGGCTGGTCTCGATGGTGGGCTTCGGCGTCGACTCCGGCATCGAGTCGGCGTCGGCCGTGCTCGTCGGGCTGCGTCTGGCCGCCCGGCTGCGCCACGGCTCCGCGGACGAGGTGAAGGAGCGGCGCGCGCTCCGCGCGGTCGCCCTCACTTTCTTCGTGCTGGCCGGCTACGTGACGGTGGAGGGCATCCGGAGCCTGGTGAACGACGAGACGCCCGACACCTCCACCGTCGGCCTGGTCCTGCTGGCCGCCTCGATCGTGGTCATGCCGCTGCTGGCCCGGGCCAAGCGCCGGGTCGGCGAGCAGCTGGGCGGCGACCCGCTGATCCTGGCCGACGCGGCCGAGACCTGGATCTGCGTGCTGCTCAGCGTCTCCACCCTCGTCGGGCTGGGCCTCTACACCGTCGTCGGGTGGACCTGGCTCGATCCGGTCGCCGGGTTCGTGATCGCCGTCTTCGCCGTCATGGAGGGCCGCGAGGCCTGGGAGGGCGAGCTCGAGGACTCCTGCGGCCACTGATCGGGTCCGCCCGTGGGCGGGGGCCGGGCCGGCACCGGGCCGGCCCGGCCGCGCCCACCGGCGCTCAGCTGCCGACGAGCGCCCCGGCCGCCTCCTCCGACTCCTCGTCCGCGAAGCCGGTGCCGGTCTCGTACAGCTCGCCGGTGGCCGGGTCGAACCGGGCGTCGGAGAAGTCCGCCTCGGCCGGAGCCTCCGTCGGGGCGGAGCCCGCCTCGGCCGGCTGGGCGGTGCGCACCGGCGGGGTGCGGCGGAAGACGGACGTGCCCTTGGCCAGGTTGCACCCGACCGCGAAGGCCTTGATCCGCGGCCTGCTGCGCGGGCCGCTCTCCGACTCCCAGCTGTGCGTCGTCAGGGCACCGTGGACGATCACCGGATCGCCCTTGCTGATGGAGGCGGCCACGTGGCCGCTGAGGCCGTTCCAGCACTCGACGTCGACCCAGAAGGTGCCGGAGTCCACGAACTGCTCGCTGCCGGAGTCGTAGCGGCGGGCGGTGGAGGCGAGACGGAAGTTGGTCACCGCCCCGTTCTGGGTGCTGTTGCGACGGGGCGAGTCGACGACGTTGCCGACGACGGTGACGATGGTGTCGTTCACGGTGCTCCTCGGGAGGTGGCGCCGGGTCGGCGCTGCCGGCGCGGTGCCGGTGTGCCGTCGACCCTCGCCGCACCGGCCCGCCCGGGGCAGGCCGTTCCGCGAACTGTGGACGGGGCTCCCCCCTGTGGACGACGCGTCGCGGACCCCTGCCACGCCGTCGCCGGGCGATGCGATGATCGGCGGCGCGAGCGCCCGTAGCTCAGCGGATAGAGCAGGTGCCTTCTAAGCACTTGGTCGCAGGTTCGATCCCTGCCGGGCGCGCAGCTCGCCTCTGACCAGCTAGTTCAATGGAGAATCCTGTCCCGCAGGTCTGGCACAGCGCTCAGCGTCCGGATAACTTCGGCGCATGCGGGAGACCTGGGAGTCGCTGATCCGCGACTTCGTGCGCCACCTCAAGGGCACCAACCGGGCGGTGAACACCCAGACGATCTATCGCCGCGCGGCCCAAGGGCTGGTGCAGTTCCTCGAGCAGGACGGCGAGCTGCCCGGCCCGCAGCAGCTGACCCGGCGGCACATCGAGGCCTACATGGCCCACCTGATCGACACCCGGTCCGCGTCGACGGCCAACGTCGTCTACCGCGCCCTGCAGCAGCTGATGCGGTGGCTGCTGGACGAGGAGGAGATCGACCGCTCGCCGATGGAGCGGATGCGGCCGCCGATCGTTCCGGAGAAGCCGGTACCCGTGCTCACCGAGTCGCAGCTGCGCGCGCTGCTGGCCTCGGCCAAGAGCGCCTCGTTCGTCGACCGCCGCGACGCGGCCATTATCCGGCTGCTGCTGGACACCGGCGGACGGCTCTCAGAGGTGGCCGGGCTGGCCGTGGCTGACCTCGACTTCACCGACGACGTCGCCCATGTGATCGGCAAAGGGCGACGTCCGCGGGCCCTGCCCTTCGGGCAGCAGACGGGGCTCGCGCTTGGCCGCTATCTACGGGCCCGCGCCAAGGAGCGGCAGGCCGACCGTCCCGAGCTGTGGCTGGCGGAGAAGAACCGCGGGGCGTTGTCCTCCGACGGGGTCGGGCGGATGCTGCGTCGGCGCGGCCTCGCCGTGGGCATTCCCGGGCTGCATGCACACCAATTCCGGCACACCGCAGCCCATGAGTGGCTCGTGGCCAACGGCAGCGAGACCGATCTGATGCGGCTGATGGGCTGGAAGTCCCCGCAGATGTTGCGCCGGTACGGGGCCTCGATGGCCGACGAGCGCGCTCGAGAGTCCCACCGACGTCTCGGCCTCGGCGATCGTCTCTGAGCGACGATCCCGCGGTGCGCTCGGTCGCTGGGACCCCCTTTCGAGGTGCTCGGCTGACGAAAGGGCACTCCCCCGCACTTCGCGATCAGTGGGGCGCTCGTCCGCCGCCGGCCCGGCGGCTCCCGCGCGAATGGGCCGAGGCCAGAGCCAGCCGGAGGAAGTAGGCCTTGCGCGCGTGCTCGGCCCGACGCGCCCGCTCTGCGGGATCCAGAGTCCCGTCCGGGTCCACCTCGCGCTCGAACCGAGCCAGGAAGGCAGCGCGGGCAGGAGCTGTGTGCGCCGCGGCGTCCGGAATCCCGGCGTGCAGGTGGTGGGCTGCCATGCGGGCCCGCAGCGCCCGCCGGGCCGGGGAGGACGCGGCCTGCACGTCCCGTTCTCTCCGGCCAGCCGCACCGAGGTCTCCCACGTGACCTCCGCGCTGTTCCTGTGAACGGGACTCTTCAGCGCCCACGGGTCTGCCCTGCTCTCGCGTCGATCCAGGCACGCAGGTCGTGTCGGCGGTAGAGGACGCGGCGGCCGAGGCGGAAGCTGCGGGGGCCGGTGTTGTGATGCCTCCAGTAGCGGAGGGTGGCGACGGGGGCGCGGAGCAGTTCGGCGGCTTCGGTGATGGTGAGCAGCGCGGGCTGGTTTTCGGCGGGCTGGTCGGGCATGGCGGCTCCAGAGCGGGTCGGTGTGCCTGGCCGTACATCGACAGAAGGCGCCGTTTCGGACCGTTTGCTGACACGCCGTGGAAGAGTCTGTGGAGAACCTCCGGTTTTCCTTCTGTTTTCCTCCGGCACGGCACGGGGCCCGTCGGGCTCCTCGGCCAACCCGGCGAGAGAGCCCCTTGGATGCCCTGAGGGTGAGGCGGTGCGCAGGGAGAAAGCCGTTCAGCGCCCGATGCCCCGGTCGGGCGCGCGGTGTGAGGTGAGGTCGCGAAGGTCCTCCGGGTACGGGCGACGGACGGCCTGGTCGGACGCGACCGTCGGTCGAGGGGTGGTCCGGGTTGCCCGTTGGGCGGCGTCGCGGCGGGCGCGCCAGGTGTTGCTCTCCTGCCTGAGAAGCTCGGGCGGCTGGGCGAGGATCGCCGGGTCGGCTTGCAGGGTGGCGATGCGCGCCCGGACATCGGTGACCTGCTGGCGGGCGGCGGCGAGAGCACGCTCGGCGTCGGCCAACTGCCGCGCGTAGTCGCGCTTGCCCGGTGAGCCGTAGTCGGCGTCGTGGTCGCGGCGGGCCCGGGCCAGCTCTCGCTCTGCGGCCTGGTGGGCCCGCAGTGCGGTGTCGGCGGCCGCGGTCAGCTCGCGGTTCTCGGGGTGGGCGGCTTCGGCGGTGCGGCGGGCGGAGGCGTCCAGCGCCGCCCGCATCGCGGGACGGTCGTCGGGGCCGGCGGCGGCCCGGGTCAGCCGGGCGTTGTCGGCGGGGAGGCCCGGCAGGTGCGGTGCCCACGTGGTGTACCAGCCGGTGAGCTGTTCGTCGGCGCGCGCCACAGCGGACCGACGGAGCCCGAGCCGACCCGGGCCGCCGAGGACCACCCGGGCGGCCTGCCGGGCTGCCTCCCGCTCGGCGTCCCAGCGGTCCAGCAGCGCCTGCCGGATGCTGGCGGTGTCAGCGGTGATTAGGGCGCGGCTGGTCTCGGCGGCCTGGCGGGCAGCGGCGGCGTCGACCGCGGCCTGCCGGCAGTTCGTCTCCAGGGCGGTGAGCCGTCGGGTGTCGTCGGCCTGCCGTGCGACGGCCTGGGCGAGGATCCGGTGCTGCCACTGTTGGCGGGCGAGCAGGTCCAGGCAGCGCTGCTGGTCGGTCCACGCGGCGTGCAGCTCAGCGAGGGCCTCGGCCAGCGGCCGCGACCGGGCGTAGCGCGCGGCCTCGGCGGCCGCGGCCCGGGCGGCGTGGGCGGGACCGAGGTCGGCGCGGTCTCGGACGAAGACCGTGAGCCACTGCTCCCGCGCCGACTCGACGTCCGCGGCCACCAGGTGGGCGGTGTTGGTCTGGCGACCGCGGGTCATCCCGACGTAGGCCGACGCCGCGCCGGTGTGCTCCCCGATCGCCAGGTGCGCGGCGGTGACGGTGTCCCCCTGGGCGCCGTGCGCGGTGGTCGCATAGGCGAGCTCGACGTGCGCGGTGACGTAGTCGACGGGCAGCACCCGCGACCCTGTCCCGGCCGGGGTGACGGTGGGGATGACGGAGGCCTCCTCGCCCCCGGCGGGGGTGACATGTGGTGTGCCGTCGGGGGTGACGCGCAGCCCGCCGTTCCGGTCGACGCCGGTGACCGTCCACACGTCGCGGTTGGCGACCTGCAGGTCGCGGTCGTTGCGGCGGGTGGCGATCCGGTCGCCGATGCCGATCCGCTCCCCGGCCCCGGTGACGACCACGCGCCGGTCGTCGACTCGGCCCTCGGTGACCAGTCGGTCCCGGATGACGGCATTGAGGGCGGCGGCCTGCTCACGTGTGTCGACCACCAGCGCCACCGGCTCGTCAACGGCGTTGGAGATGGCCGCGCCGGCGGCGAGCGCCTCCCGCAGCGCCTGCGCGTCGGGGTGCAGCCGGATCTGCCCGCGGGCAAACAGCGCGTCGAACACCATCCCGGGGTTCTCACCGGCGCGCATCGCCAGGGTCAGCTCGGCGTAGTCGGTATCCGGTGTCGTGCGGCCGGTGGCGTCGGTGCGGATGAAGCGGTGCACCCCGACCAGTGTCAGGTGCTCGGCCGGGTCGACCTGGGCCGCGGCGAGGTCCAGGACGCCACCGCGACCGACCGCCGGCAGCTGATGCCGGTCACCGAGCAGGGCGACGCGCACCCCGCACTCGTCCGCGATCGTCAGGAGGGCCCTGGCGGTGTCCTGGTCCAGCATGCCCGCCTCGTCCACGACGAGCAGGTCACCGGCCCGCAGCCGCGCCCCGTCGGCCGGTCCGGCATAGGTACGGC
The DNA here is from genome assembly GCF_054050855.1 of Blastococcus sp. SYSU DS0539. NCBI lineage: Bacteria > Bacillati > Actinomycetota > Actinomycetes > Geodermatophilales > Geodermatophilaceae > Blastococcus > Blastococcus sp. SYSU DS0539. Next base: position 161,398 of record NZ_JBJHAF010000007.1, read on the forward strand.
CGGTGACCGGGTCGGGGTGGCCGAGGGCGAGGCGGGTCCACGCGCCGTCGCCGTTCCAGCGCCAGCCGTACTCGAAGGCCAGCCGGGCCGCCGACCCGGCGACCGCACCGACCTCCGCGGCGACGACCTTGGCCGCCTTCAACGTCGGGGTCACCACCACCAGCCGGCGACCCTGCTCGGCGAGCTGGGTCCTGGTGGCGGCCAGGGTAGTGGTCTTGCCGGCGCCGGCCGCGCCCTCGATCACCACCAGTCGCCGCGGGCCGGCGAGCGCGGCGACCGCCGCGGCCTGCCCGGCATCCAGCCGCGTGCCACCGGCTGCGAGGTCGACCGGCTGTGTCAGGCCGGGGCCAGGGACGCCGGCCGGGCGATCGGTGGCGCGGGAGGCGAGGTGCGCGGACAGATCCGCCTCGACGGCGAGCACCGGTCCTGAGGTCCAGGCCCGAATGTGCTCGGGCACCCCCTCGGCAGGGCTGTGGCGGTCCAGCAGGGGCACACACCGGCCCATCGCACGGGCGGTGACGTCTTCGGCGAGCTCGATGCGCACCGCCGGATCGGTGACGATGCCGGCGGCGGCGAGCAGCTGCTCTACCTCCCCGCGCACGTCGGCGGCGTTCCACGCCGAGCGGGCGGCGCCCAGCCGGTCCAACACCCGGTCGGCCACCTGCTCCCGGTCCAGGCCGCCGACCGGGGTGGGGGTCAGGCCGACAGGAGCATTCCGATCGCGGTAGCCCAGCGCGGCCAGCTCGTCCCGCCACCGTGCGGTGAGGTCCTCCCCCGGCTGGGGCAGCACCTTGTCCGGGCGGCCCGCTGCCCACGCTCTCGCGTCCCAGGAGCGGCGCAACGCCGGGCCGGGGGATTCGCCGGGATGCGCCGCGGCCCATTCCCGTTCGTAGGTGTCGATGTTCCGGGCGATCTGCGCCGTTCGCGCACTGAAGGCGCCCACGAAATCCACAAGCTGCCGAATCTCCCCACCGGCATCCAATGCATACCCGTGCGCGGCGAGCGCGGCGCGGAATTGCGGGTCGCAGGCAACCGCGGCGTGCCCAATACCGTTGATCGCGGCGAGGGAATCGCGGACGCCGACGGTGTGCAGGCCGCGCCATTTCCCGGCCGCGAACACCCGGGCGTTGATCTGCAGGTGCAGATGGCGGTGCGGATCCCCGGCCCGCGACGTGTAGTGCGCCACCGTCACCGCCTCGGCCACCTCGACCGGCACCTGCACCTGCCCGCCGCGCGGACCAACCCGGGTGGTGGCGTGCCGCCCGAGCCAACCGATGATCTGCTCGGCCGCCCGGGCCTGCGCCGCGTCATACGCCGTCGCGATGTCCGGATGCAGCGCGGCCGCCAGCGACCACGTCTTCGGGCCGTTGACCACCACCTCGACGAACCGCACCGCATGCCCGTCGCCACGCAGCTGACCCCGCGGCTCCCCGGTGCCCGGTTCACGGCCGGCCACCCACGTCTCGTAGGCGTCACCGGTCAGCGGCGCCAGCTCGGTCACCCGCCCCTCGGCGACGCCGAACCGGCGGGCCACACCGGCGCCCTCGGTCAGGTAGTAGTCATCCGCCCGGCCCCGGTCGGCCTCCACATACTGCCGGGCAGCCGCCGGCGCACCGGCGTAGACCTTCATCCCGCCATGCATTCTCAACGCCACCCGACAATGACCAACAAGTCACCCCTAGAAACGCCGATGGGCCCCGCGAAGCGGGGCCCGACCTACCTCCGAAGGTAGCATGCGTGCCGTTATTCACGTTATTTGGTGAGGGGGTTGGGTGCTATCGGTAAGCGTTGGATGTTGCGAGAACAGGGTCAGCGCGGCGGTCGGCTCATGGGTTCTTTGTGGCAGCCCATTGATGGTCTCGGGGACTTGGTCGGCCTAACCCGTCAAACTGCGACCTTAGAGATGGGGCAAGCGCTTCATGTCTGAAGAGGTAAAGCGAAGCGATAGCGAACGCGTCATCAGACCGAGAGGTCGGTCCTCACGCAAATGGCGTTGCGCAAGAGCGAGCCGACGGGCTAGCCCGGTGTCCAAGGGGCTACGGCGTACGGAGGACGCGCACCGGGTCACGCATGGCGGCTACGGCGGCCGGGGCGAGAGCTGCTGTGGGTGGCGGTCAGTACGGCCAGCACTAAGGCCCCTACAACCAATGACCAAAGCGCGAGGCTCCCGGTCCAGATGGCGAGCAACACTCCAAGCACCGCGCCAAGGATGGAACCAGCAGTGCTGGCGATGGTGGTGCGCAGGGTGACCAGCGCGATGAGCGTCGAGCGGGTGGCTCCCAGGGCGCGTCGTCGGCCGAGGTCGGTGCGCCGGAGGAGAACGTCGGAGAGGACGACGATCCCGGTCAGCGCGGCTCCGGCGGCCAGTACGAGCAGTAGCAGCGATCGCCCGAATGCTCCGACGTCCTCTCTGACCTGGCTCTGCAGTTCCGCCAGCTCCGCGGGGGGCTGGACCTGCAGGTCCGTGGGTGAGGGGGCGTCGACCAATTGGAGGACCTGTGCCTGAGTGGTGCCGACGTCATCGGGGTTCCCGATGACGACGTACATGGTCGAGGCCGGTGCCAGTGCCCCTGCGGGGGAGCCGATGAGCACGCCGTTGTCCAGCTGACCGAATGGCTCGCGTGCGGTGAATGTGCCGACCACCGCGGCCTCCTGTGCGCCCCAGGCGACGTAGCCGGCGGGTCCGTCGAGGCCCAGCAGTCCAGCGGCCGATTCGGCGACGATGGCTTCGCCGGGTCCGGGCAGGCGGCCGCTGGTGAGGGTTGCAGCCGCGCCGAGGTCGCCCAGCACGGTCCACGGCGGACGGTCTCGGCGCTGTTCGAGACCACGCTGGGCGACCATGGCATCACGCTGCTGCGGCCGGGCCCGCGCCGGGGAGACTCCTCCGCCCGGAGCGCGCCTGTTCAAGCCGCTGCGGCTGGTGATCGAGTCGATCAACGACACCCTCGAAGGCCAGCTCGACCTCGAACATCCCGGCGGGCACATCCCGACGGCCCCCGACCGGTGTGTGGGTCCGCGTCCTGCAACGCGTCCTGGCGCCGACCGCCGTCATTTGGCAACCATCACATCGGCGCACAACCCCAGGATCACTGATCGCATCAGACGACAAACCCATGGAATCGGTCATCTAGCGACGCGTCCCCAGCGGGACCGGTCTTGGCCTTCTTCCGCGGCGACGACGGTCGCATGTCACGTCCGTTGCACGTGGAGCTCGGCGGCCGCACGCGGCCTCGTCTCAGCGCCGCACCCCGACTCCGGTCTCGGCGCCAAGGGTCTTGCGCTCGTCGATACGGACTGTAAGGGTGCCATCACGCCACGCAAAGGCGTCCAGCCCAGAGGAGAGTGATGAGTCACCGTTCATCTACCTGCGCCCCCTACCATCGCCGGACGCGCTCGCGCCGGCCAGGTACACGACTCCTCCTTGCGTCGCTGACAAGCCTCGGACTCGCGATATCCCTGGGAGGACCAGCACTCGCCTCACCTCTGCCGCTCCCCGCGCCTGGAACGGCGGAGATGGAGAGAGTCGACCCGCAAGGTAGTGCCATCGACAAGTCCGCACTGACCTTGCCACCCGTCCCGGAGAACATGGGAGCGCTCGCCAGCGAACTCTCAGGCAGGTTCGTCGACGATCCCCAGTTCGCCGCAGTAGAAGTCACGTTGCAGCGAGACAAGGTCATCGTCTACTGGCACGGCAAGCCATCAGCCGCGGTGCTCGGCATGATCAGCACCAAGCCGGATGTCTCCACGGAATTCCGTGAGACCCGGTTCAAGCCGGGACTGCTGCGAGAAGCTGCTCGTCGGCTGCTCGCGTCGAATCCCAATGTCGAATCCGCGCACGCACGGTACGACGGCTCCGGCTTGGCTGTGTCACTTGATCCGACGGTCCCGCTCGCGAATCGCCCGAGCCAAGCTGCACTACAGGCCGCGACGGGCTTCCCGACTACCGTCGACACGCAAGCCCCTGTGGCTGCAAGCACTCGCCAGTACGACTACAGCTACCACCTTGGCGGAGCCCGCATCTATCATCCACTCGGTGACGGTCGCGCATCCGGATGCACCTCCGGCTTCGCAGTCAGGAGCCAATTAGACCCCGCCAAGCAAGGCATGATGTTTGCAGCTCACTGCGGGACGAGCGAATTGGGTAATGACTGGGTCGTCTCGGGCGCCAACACGTACCTCTGGGGCAAGACCGTTGCATTCGATTGGGATCATGACGGCGCCATCATCGATAGCGGCTTCTCCCAGCCGTACATGTGGATCGGGGCCTATGACACAACAAACTACACGAAGATCAACGGCGGCCGTAACGCCTACAAGAACCAAGAGCTCTGCTACAGCGGATCTTACTCGGGACTCGTCTGCGGAAATGTCGTGACCGAAACGGGTGTGCTCTACAAGCTCGACAACGGCAAGCTGTCCAACATCACAGGATTCATGACTCAGCAAAAAAGCGGCACCCCGGCGGCGGGCAACGGCGACAGTGGCGGGCCCGGCTACGAGGTGACCTACGATACCTACTCGGGAAGTTACAAGCGATACGCCGTGGGAATTATCTCGGCGATCCCCATGAACTCCCCTGCTGAATGCCTTGGAGTTCCGGGCAGCACGGCCGAGAATGGACGGAAGTGCAGCCCCACCGTCTACGCCACGTCCGTCATCTCCATCACCAACCAACTCGGTTGGAGCGTTATCGAACAGTAGGCTGTTCCCAAGACAGGGATCCAAGACAGGGAGGGGTGAGCTGGCCCAGAGTAGCCGGGCTCACCCCTCCCCCCGTCTCCAAGGGAGTACTGTCAACACATGCGGACACGCACAGCGCGATTCACCGTAGCGCTCATCCTCGCAGGAGTGATGTCATCAGCAGCCTGCGCCACCCAACAGAATTCTGCCCAACCTCCGGCTACTCCGTCTGAAGAAATCAAAGTAGCCGCATTTGGTGAGCCAGGGACGGCTACCTCAGATGACTTGTCGAGTGCGGCCCACGCCATAACGAACGCACTCGGCGATCGACGCCAGTTCTCCGCGATCGAGCTCCTCAAGGATACCGAGAAGCTGAGGCTCTACTGGCATGGCGAGGCGCCAGCTGGCGTCCTTGACGAGGTAGTCCAGGATCACCCTGGAGTGGTCATCGAAGTGGTTAGCACGACGTACTCGCCGAAGATCCTCCGCGAAACGGCACGCCGGCTGCTTGCTACCGAGTCCGCGGTGCGGGCGGCGATCCCGCGCGCCGACGGTTCCAGCATTCGCGTGGAAGTTGCTGCCGACGAATTGGACGGCACGGTCGAGGAGCTAGAAACGCGCCTATCCCGGGAGACGGGTGTGCCAATAGAGGTTGGTACAGCTCCTCCCGTGCCTGCGGACTAACGCGAACGACAGCACGCAGCATCAGCAGCCGGCGATTGATTGCAGTTCCTCGTGGTCGCGATCATGAGTGCCTTTCCGGTGCCTCTGCCCGAGCGCCGCCGGTGACGAACATGGTGATGTAAGCCCATCCAGGGGGCAGGTCATCGTTGTACGCCGCGACAGCCTGAAACCCCTTCGATGGTGATCAGCCCGGCGTGCTGCAGCTGCGGCAGCCAGTGGCCGGAGGTGATCAGCAGGAGGATCGCGGCCTCGTCGGAGTAGTCGCCGAGGGCGGCGCGCAGCAGGGCGTTCTCCACGCCGACCGGGTCGAGGTCGGCGGCTCTGAGTTCGAAGATCACTGGGTTCTCCCTCTCCCGGCCAGCGGGGGTCGGGGGTGAGTGTGCCGATGGGGTCTGACAGGCGCGGCCGTCGGCGCGGGTGTCGGGCAGCGGTCGCGGGGTGGGTGAGCGCGTCGGGCCGGCAGGCCCGCCGGCAGCTTGCTGACGGTTGGTCTCGACGCGCCAGCGGCGGGGCCTCGCGCGCCCCCCGCCGCCGGCTGGCCACATGAAACCGGCCCCCGCCTCGGCGTGGCCGCCCCCGCGGGGCGTGCGGGGGCAGCCGGACGACGGTCAGCTGGCGCCGGGTGCGGGGTCGGCGGTGGGTTGGTCGGCGGCGTCGATGATCTGTTGTTCGATGTCGGCGAGTGTGTAGCCGCAGGAGGCCAGGAACCGCAGCCAGCGGGCGTCACCGGCGCCGGGGTTGCGCCAGGACTGGCGGTGCAGGCCGGACTCGATGGCGCCGGCGATGTGGGCCAGCAGCGCCACGGGGAGCCGGGCGTCGGGCACGTGTTCGCCGCTGGTCAGCGTGAGCGCGGGCTTGTCCGGGGTGGCCCACCACTGGCCGGGGGCGTCGATGCCGAGGTCGGCGGCGGCGGAGTCCTGGGCCCGGTTGGGTCGCCCGGACAGCCACCGGGACAGTGCCCGGGGGTCGGCGGCCATGGTTTCGACGGCGAACCGCAGCGGGCCCTTGGGTGGGGTCTTGCGCTGCAGCAGGCCCTTGATCCACTCCCGGCGGGTCTCGTCCGCCGCCGCCATCGCCTTGTTGTTCTCGATGGTGGTCCGCCGCTCGGCCGAGGCGGCCTCCCGTTCGGCCTCGCTGGGTTCCTCGGCTGCTGCGTTGGTGGGCAGGGCGGTGGCCGTCCAGCGGGCGCGGTGGCCGTTGCCGGCCGGGTCGGTGCACACCTCGACCGGCTGCGGTCCCTGCCAGCCGGTGGTGCAGACGTAGACCGCGGAGCCGGGGCAGCCGGCGTGGCCGTCGGCGGTCAGCGGCGAGCCGTCGTGCTCGAGGTTGGCCACCCGGGTGGCGGCGCGGCCGGTGTCCTCGTCCAGGACGGTGCGCCCGGCGGCGGTCAGCTCGGCCAGTAGGGCGGCTGCCTGCTCCGCTTCCTGCTTCGCCTGCTTGGCGCGGGTCAGTGCGTGGGCGAACTGCCCGGGTCCCTCCCCCGCTGACGCGATCAGGGCGGCGGTGGTGTCGGGGTCGCCGGCGTAGACGGCGACGGCGGCGGCCTGGTCCAGGGTCAGTCCGGCAGCGGCGACCGCGGCGGCGGTGTCGCCGTCCAGCCGGCCCAACCCGGTGGACTTGGCGACCCTGGTCAGCGGCACGCCGAGGTCGAGCATTGCCTGCACGCCGCGGGCTTCCTCCACCGCGGACAGGCCCCGGCGGTGCAGGTTCTCGGCCATCATCGCGCCCACGTGCCCGGCCTGGGCGGCCCGGTCGCCGTCGGTGGCGTCACGGTCGAGGGCAAGGTCGGGGCGCAGCACGCACGGCACCGTGGTGAGGCCGGCGAGGACCGCGGCGGCAGCCCGGCGGTGCCCAGCCACAAGCTGATGGCCCGGCGTCCCGTCGGCGGCGGCGTGCGGGATCACGGTGAGGGCCTCCAGCACGCCCTGGGCGGCGATGGAGTCGGCCAGCCCGGACAGGTCGCCGAGGTCGTCGCGGATGTTGCGGGGGTGCACGGCCAGCTCCCGGGGGTCCAGCCACACCAGCCGGTGTGCCTGCCCGCCGTCGTCGGCTGTCCCGCCGCCTGCGCTGCCGGCGCCGGCCAGGTCGACGTGCTCGGTCTCGCGCTGCTCGATCCCGGCACGTCGGGCGTTTTCGGTCGCGGACGGCTCGTCGGGCGTGTCCTCCCGGCCGGTGGTCAGAGCGGCAACTGTCGTGGCGGTGGTCATGGCTGGTTCTCCTTCGATGCTCTGCGGGGTGGCGGTGCTCTCGGTGGGGGTGCTGTCGGCGGGGGTGCTGGTGGCGGGCATGTCGCGCTCTCCCCGGTCAGGCAGTGGCGAGGACGCGGGCGCCCCCGGGCTGCGCGACCGGTCCGTCAGGCGGGGCGGTTTCCCCATCCCCCGGCGTGTCCTCGGCGCCCTCGGCGCCATCGAGGTGGTCGAGGATGCGGCGGGCGGCAGCGGTCACCGTGGCCGCGGCGGCGCGGACGACGTCGACGTCCCCGGCCGCCCAGGCGGCGACGTAGGGGACGGTGTAGGCGCCGGCGTCCAGCCCGGCCCAGGCGGTGACGATGTAGGCGACCGACTCGGCCTCGGCCTCCGCCCGCCCGCGGCAGCCCCGGTAGTCATAGCCATCGGCGGTGTGCCCGCACTCGATATGCGCCAGTTCGTGGGCGAGGGTCTTGACCGCCTGCGCGTCGGCGACGTCCGGGCGGACCCGGACGGTGCGGGTGGCCGGGTCAGTGAGGCCGTTGGCCTGCCCGCAGTCCTCGCGGCTCAGCGTGTAGCCGTGCGCGGCGACCTGCGCGGCCAGCGCTACCCACAGGGCGGCGGGGGCGTCACCGGTCAGCAGCTCGGGCGCGATGTCGGGCAGCGGGTCGCCCTCGGTCTGGGAGACGTCGAAGACGTGCGCGACCCGGAACCCGCGCAGCACCCGCCCCCGGGCCGACAGGTCGGCGTCCCCACCGGCCGGCTCCCCCGCCGTCCCCGCCGCCGTCGTGGCGGCGGCCCCACGGGTGTCCTGCCCGGTCCCGGTGTCGGCTCGGGTGTCCTTGGGCGTGTAGGTGCAGGGGGCCAGGACGGCGAGTCCGGTGGATCCCTTGACCACGCTGCGGCCCAGAGCCTTCCAGGTGGTGAACCCGGCCACGCGGGTGGGGCTGAAGCCGAGCCGCGCGGCCTGCAGCTCGATTAGCAGCTGGTTGCCCAGGCTGTAGGTGTGGAACTTGGCGGCGGCATCGAGCATCGCCCGCCACTGCGGATCGGCGGCCAGCTGCTCGACGCGCTCGCCGATCTGGTCGTGCAGGGCGGCGATCTTCGCCGCCCGCGCGGCGTCGGCTGCCTCCCGCTGCGCCGGACTCAGCTGCGGTCGCCGACTCCGGCTTCCCCTGCCGGTGCGACTGCTGCTCGTGCCGCTTGCCGCGCTGCTGGTTGTGCTGCTGGTGCTGGTCATCTGGACCCTCCCGGAACTGGAGCCGACACCGGTACGGGAGGGACTACGGAGTAGGTGTCCTGCCACCCATTCCCCCGGCCCGTCCGGCACAGAGCTCTGCTCAGGGGCCGGGAGCGACGGCGGGGGACGACCGGACCAAGACTGCTTCCGCAGCGCAGCGCCCGAAGGGCGGAAGGATCTTGGTCCGGTCGGGAGGAGACGGCGCGAGAGGCCCCTACGCTGAGCTGCCGGACGGGTCGGGGGACCAGCAAGCACAGCCCGCCGCAGGCGGACCTTGACGACGGCGCAGCCGGCGCCACGCGCAGCGTGGCCCGAAGGGCGCTCCTGCCCTCCCCCAGCGACCGCGGCGCGACGTTGCATTTGACGCGCTCACCGGTCAGGGACCCCTGGTCACCCGACACGCGGCACCAGCCGCTGGCGGACCGATCACGGGCTCCGCCGTCTCGCCATGCTCGAGGTGCGGTGTCGTGCGCCATGTGTCGACCGTGGCCAGGCCAGCGCCCGCCCGAGGGCGTCGGTCCGGATGTCGTGGACAGGAGCCGTCGTCCACCGGGACCAATTGCACCCGAGCCCCCCGATGCCCGCGCCTGCACCGGCTGACTGGAGGACAACAGGAGGACAACTGGAGGAACCCCAGGTCAGCCGCGAACCTCCAGTGGTCCTCCAGTCCCTGTGCGAACACGGGTCCCCCGACTGTCGTCGGCCTACCGGAGAACGTGCCTCACAAGCGCGGGGCGGAGCAGCTCGGCCAGGGACAGCGCCGCGGCGGACAACCGGGCACCGGCCGAAACTGGAGGTGGTCCCGGGAGACCCCCTGATCGGGACGGGACATAACCCAGCCGCAGGACCGGGGGCCGTCCACCGGCTGTCCCGGCGGCCCCCCGGCGCCGGCAGATGCAGGGGCTCCATCGCTGGCAGGTGACGTGCCAGGAACGGCCGCTACAGGAGAACAACCGGAGACATCCGGTCAAGGCTGGCTGTGAGGTGTCACCACCGGGCCCGAAATGGCGCCTTCTGTGGTGAGACCACCGCCCACCACCGACCGCCTCCGGGAGCCAGCCATGCCCGACCCCACCGACGACCACGAGCCCGAACTGCTCACCATCACCGAGGCCGCGGACGTGCTCCGCGCCCCAGTCGCCACCCTCCGCTACTGGCGACACCTCGGCACCGGCCCGAACAGCTTCCGACTCGGCCGGCGCGTCCTCTACCGCCGCGCCGATTTGCGCTGCTGGATCGACGCACAAGCCGACCAGGCCCCGCGCCGATAGCCCCGCGCCTGGCGGAGAGCGGCTGGACCGGACACGGGGCCGCATCGGACTGCGGGCGCACGGTGCGGCCTGGTGGCCCCCCGGCTGTGGACAACGACGGCCGTCCACAGAACCGAACAGGACAGGCCACTGCAGGCGCCGGAACGGCGACGCTCACATCACCGAGAGGAGGAGCGATGGGATGGATAGGACCGGTCGTGGACGACCAGGAGCACGAAGGCTGGGTGGTGCCCTTGTTCGCCGACGGCGCGCAAGGCGCCGGCTCCAGCAGCGCCCGCGGGGTACTGATCGCCCGCCGGCCCGGCGACGAACCGTGCGACGGCGACCGGGTACGGCTGACCTACCGCGACGGCTCCACCGCCGAGGGCATCTGGTCCGACGGCACGCTTCTACGCGGCGACGGGATCGTGCACCCCCCCACCAGCGGCGAGGTTGGCCTGGAGGTGACCGAGCAGGCCGAGGACTGGCTCCCCGATGCCGCGGTCGTCGGCTGGGTCGCCGGCTGCACCTGCGGCTGGCGCGGCACCCCCTGGACCCGCGTACCACCGGAGCTGGCCGACCCTGCGGCGCAGCGGCTGGCCGTCACCGGCCCGTGGGCCGATCTGGAAGCCGCCGACGAGAACCGGGTGCGGCAGGACTGGCTCCGGCACATCGCCGGATGGCAAGCCCTCGAGGACGTCGAGGCGACCGCCGCCCGGCAGGCCGCCGCAGCCCGGGCGCTGGACGAGGCGGTGCGCGCCGCACTCGCCGCCGGAGCCTCGTGGGCCGACATCGGCCGGGTCACCGGCATGACCGGCCGGTCGGCCACCGAGCGGTGGTCCGTCCGTGACTGAGCAGCCGACCGGTCACCCCGGACCGAGCGAGGAAACCCCGCCAGGGCAGCGCACCGTGCTCGTCGTCGACCTCGACGGCGAGCCGCTGGCGCCGCTGCGCGCCCTGGAGGAGATCCTGCTGTGTCTGGGCACGTGGGAGGACGACGACCGGCAGGACCCGAGCGCCGGCACGGAGCCGCTGCGGCTGCCGCCGCCGTTCGCCGGCCGGGTCGCCCTCGCCGCCGTGCAGCGCCTGCTCAGCGCACTCGCGCCCACCCAGTCCCGAGAACCCTGGCGCGGCCGGCTGCTCGCCCCGGAGGGCCGCCACGAGCACGCGCCGCTCACCGCGCTCACCCTCCCCACCGCCGACATCAACGTCCTCTCTGCAACCGCCGCGGCACTCGGGAATTCGGCGCTGAACCCCGAGATCGCCGACCTGGTCAGCACCTTCGCCGAGCAGCTCGGCAGCGGCTACCGCCGGACAGACCGCACCGAGCTGGTCTCGCTCCTTGCACGGCTGGCCGGCCTGCTCGACCTCGCCCCCACCGACGACACCCGACTGCTCATCACCCGGCTGCGGACCACCCCGCTCGGCACCGACTGCGTGCTCACTGACGCCGAGGAAGCCGCCCACGCCCGCACCGCCGACCGCATGAACCACATCTGGGCGCACGGCTCCGGCATCGACCGCTACCTCTACTGACCCGCGCGACCGCCCCGAGCGGCGAGGCGCCAGGGAACCGCGCCGTTCGGCCGAGCAGCTTCGGGACCTGGCCGACGGGACCGCGGGGATCGGTTGAGGAGGTCGCCGTCCAGGGCCAGCCAGCCCACCGGCCCGCACCGACTATAGCTGCGGCGGCGCCCAAGGCTGGTTCCTCCAGGCCCAGTGCCCCGACGGGACCACCTTCGTCGTGGAGCACCCGGGGAGGGACCCCCACCGGGGGTAGGAGCGTGGCTGGCTTGGCCTCCGAGAGCGCCTCTTGACCCGCCGCCTTCAGCGTGGTCATTCTGGGCCGCGAGGAAACCTCGGTTGTCCGGATCCAGTGGCCGGATAATTGTGCCCGGCACGCTGAAAGCTGCCGGTCAACGACCTGCAAAGATGCCTTGCCGCACAGCGCTGGGGCCCCTACAGCTTCTAAGCACTTGGTCGCAGGTTCGATCCCTGCCGGGCGCGCACATTGCGGCGGGTGGCCGCGCGCACCGGGGCGCGACCACCGGCACCCCGGATGTCGGATGCGTGCCGCAGGATGCGCGGCGAGCGCGCCCACACGCGCCCCGACCCGTAGGAGAGGTCTCCATGGCCCCTGCCGACCACCGCACCGAGCCCGCGCTGACCGGTGACGAGACGACGCTGCTGACCGGCTTCCTGGAGTACCACCGGCAGACGCTGGAGTGGAAGTGCGCCGAGCTGACGCCCCGGCAGCTGGCCACCCCCGCCGTGCCGACCTCCGAGCTCACGCTCCTGGGCCTGGTGCGCCACCTCGCGGCGGTGGAGACCGGCTGGCTCGTCGGCTTCGGCGGCCTCCCGCACGACCTGTGGCCCGACGTCGTCCGGGAGGACGACGAGCAGTTCCGCGTCGATCCGGACACCGTCACGGCGGACGACGTGGCCGCGGGATGGAGGACCTGGCGCGCGGCGGCCGACGCGGTCGGCGAGGTCACCCGCCGGCTGCCCCTCGACACCGAGGACCAGCCGTGGGGCCGCGACGACACCTTCTCGCTGCGCTGGATCCTGCTCCACCTGGTCGAGGAGTACGCCCGGCACAACGGCCACGCCGACCTGCTGCGCGAAGCCCTGGACGGGGCCACCGGCGAGTGATCCGGACGCGGTGACCTCAGCGCGCCGGGCCCGGGCCCGGTCGGGTCCACCGCCCGGACGACGGCGAACCCCCGGCCGCGCCGTGCAGCCGGGGGTTCGCCGTCCCACCACGTCACCGGCGCACGTCTCGACGAGGAGACGTGCACCGCGGGGTCAGAAGTAGTGTTTCCGCCCTCCGACGGCACGCCCGGTGGCACCGAGCACGTAGAGGACGGCCCCGACGACGAGGAGGATGATCCCGATCGTCCAGAGGATCGAGATGTCGAGGAAGAAGCCGAGCAAGAGCAGGATCAGGCCAAGGATGAGCACGTGCGTCTCCGTTCGGTCCCTGCGGGCTGCAGTCGGCGCGGCAGGTAGCCACCTCCACGTCCTGACCAAACCGGCTTTCCCGACGTTCACCCGTTCGTGATCATGGGCTCTGCCGCCGTCGGACGCGGCGCGGCGCCGGCGGCATCGGCGCCGCACAGACCGGCCCACCGGTGGGCAGAGGCGCGCCGGTCGACTCCTCGACTGGCGCCCCCTCGCCGCGCATCCGGGTCCCGGGACGCCGTGGACGACCGAGCCCCCGCCGTCATGGAGACCGGCGGGGGCGGTGGTGCGGTCAGGAGCGGACCGTCCGCTCGCGGGCGGGACGGGGCGACAGGCCCCGGCGTCGCGCGCTAGTCGACCGTGATGCTCCAGGGGCCGTCGCTCTCGACCTCCACGTAGACGTTCCCGCTGATCGGGACGCTCCCGCTCCACGACCCGATCTCGTTGGCGAGCAGGTCGCCGTAACCGGTGGACGCGTCGTACGTCTTCACGCCGAAGTAGCCGCTCGACGAGCCGGTGATGTGCGCGATGCCCGCGGGCCCGGAGTAGCGCCACACCGTGCTGCGGTGCCCGTCGACCCGGCTGCCCTTGCCGTACGACCAGACCGCCGACAGCGGCATGGTGCGGATGGTCCACTCCCCCGACGACTCCACCTCGAAGCCGCGGGTGCGCTGGGGTCCCCACACGGCGAAGTCGAGGGGCACCACGGCGCTGTAGCTCGTGCTCACCTCGTTGGCCAGCAGATCCTGCGGCTCGTAGTCCGCCCCGAGCCCCCACACCACGAAGTTGTCGTAAGGACCCGAGTACGTGAGCTCTGCGACCATCGGCGTGGCCCCCTTCGCCAGGGACACCACGGTGGTGCCGCTCCCCCGGATCGTCACCTCCGGGACCGTGCCGCCGGCCGCGGTCCACGTGAGGCTGCCGTTCTGGAAGTCCTGGCGGACGCCCCCGCCGTAGCGGTACTCACCGGAGGTCGGGTAGCCGAGCGCGCCGTTCTCCCAGCCCATCTCGGCCCAGGCGTCCCGGATGGCGCCGAGCACGATCTGGGCTCCGGTGCCCGCCGACCAGTAGATCGACCCGCGCTGGAAGTGGTTGTACGCGCCCCGGCCGTCGGCGGTCGGCAGTTCACCGGTGACCGGGAACCCCAGCTGGCCGTTCTCCCAGCCGGCGGCGGCCCAGCGGTCCCTGATGGCGCCACGCACGGCGTGCGCGCCGGTGCCCGCGGACCAGTAGATCGAGCCGAACTGGAACGTGCTGTAGGCGGCGCCGGCCTGGCGCGTCGGGAGCTCCCCGGTGACCGGGAAGCCCAGCGGGCCGTTCTCCCAGCCGGTGGCCGCCCACTCCTGGCGGATCCCACCGCGGACCTCGTGCGCGCCGGTCGACGGCAGCCAGTAGATGGAGCCGCGCTGGAAGTGGTTGTACCGCCCGATGCCGTTGCGGGTGGGCAGCTCGTCCGTCGTCGGGTAGCCGAGGACCCCGGCGGGACCCCCGAGCGCCCGGTAGTTGGCGAGGATGGCGCCGACCACGCTTCGGGTCCCGGTGGCCGGAGAGGTGAAGTCGTCCGCGAGGGCGGACGGCAGGGCCGGGCCGAGCAGGGCGGCGGTCAGCGTGACGACCACGCCCGACCTCCGCACGCGGGCACCCGGCAGGGAACGAGAAAGCAACGAAACCCCCGTGAGCAGAAATGAAGGCTGAACGTAAAGACTCGGCCACGCTTGGTCAATAGGTCCGCGCCCCACCCCGAGCGGGGCCGGTCCGGCGGCGACCCGCCGACGGCGCGGGCGAGCGCCCGCCGTCGCCGTCTCGGAACGGCGTGAGCTGGATGGTCAGCGAGCGTTCGGTGGCTTCAGGACGGCGAACGGGTCGGTGACCTCGATCGACGAGGTGACGAACCGGTAGAGCGCCGCCGGCCGGCCACCCGCCCGCCCTGACGCCGCCGTCTCGCCCGTCGCCTCGAGGACGCCGCGGCGCAGCAGCACCCGCTGCAGGTTGGTGGCGGTGACCTCGTAGCCGAGCGCGGCCACGTAGATCTCGCGCAGCTCCGCGATGCTGAACACCGGCGGGGCCAGGGCGAAGGCGACGTTGGTGTAGGACAGCTTCGCCCGCAGCCGCTCCAGCGCCGAGCCCACGATCGAGCCGTGGTCGAACGCCGTCTCCGGCAGCGCGTCCACCGGGTGCCACGCGGTGTCGTCGGGCAGCACCGGGTCGAGGTCGCCGGGGATCAGCCCCAGGTAGGCAGTCGCGACGGTCCGGCTGCGCGGGTCGCGGTGCGGATCGCTGCGGGTCTCCAGCTGCTCGAGGTGCGCCAGCTGCGCCACCTCCACCTTGGACGCCAGCTGCCGGCCGACCGAGGCCCCGAGGGTCTCCTCGGGCAGCAACGGACCGCCCGGCAGCGCCCACGTCCCGGCGAAGGGCTCCTTGGCCCGCCGCCAGAGCATCCCGTGCAGCCGGCCGGCGCGGACCTGCAGCACCACGGCGAGCGCCTGGTGGGGGTAGGCCGGCCGCTCCGGCGAGGACCACACGGATGTCACGGAACCCATGCTAGGTTTCGGAGCAGAGGTTTTCGCCTCTGAGTACGAAACCCCACTCCACCGGAGGCCCTGGTGACCGCAACGCTCTCCGCCCCGCCCGCCGCGCAGTGGACGCCGGAGCAGTGGCAGGACTGGCGCGACGAGGTCCGCCGGCTGGCCGCCGAGCGCGACGCCGTCGTCCTGGCGCACAACTACCAGGCCGCGCAGATCCAGGACGTCGCCGACCACGTGGGCGACTCCCTCGCCCTGTCGCGCATCGCCGCGGCCAGCACCGCGAGCACGATCGTCTTCGCCGGCGTCCACTTCATGGCCGAGACCGCGAAGATCCTGGCGCCGGAGAAGACCGTCCTGGTGCCCGACGCCGCCGCCGGCTGCTCGCTGGCCGACACGATCACCGCCGACCAGCTGCGCGCGTGGAAGGCGGAGCACCCCGGCGCCGCCGTCGTCTCCTACGTCAACACCACCGCCGAGGTGAAGGCCGAGACCGACATCTGCTGCACCTCGTCCAACGCCGTCGAGGTGGTCGAGTCGATCCCCGCCGACCGCGAGGTGCTGTTCCTCCCCGACCAGTTCCTCGGCGCTCACGTCCAGCGGGTCACCGGCCGGCAGAACATGCGTATCTGGATGGGCGAGTGCCACGTGCACGCCGGCATCTCCCCCACCGACCTGCGGCAGAGCATCGAGGACGCGCCCGACGCCGAGGTGCTGGTGCACCCCGAGTGCGGCTGCGCCACCAGCGCGCTCTGGATGGTCGGCCAGGGCGACCTGCCGTCGGACCGGGTGCACGTCCTCTCCACCGGCGCGATGCTCGACCAGGCGAAGCGGACGACGGCGAAGCGCGTGCTGGTCGCCACCGAGATCGGCATGCTGCACCAGCTGCGCCAGGCCAACCCCGCGGCCGCCTTCGAGGCGGTCAACCCGCGCGCCGAGTGCCCCTACATGAAGATGTCGACGCCGGAGAAGCTGCTGCGCGCGCTGCGCGAGGGCCGCGACGAGGTCACCGTCGACGCCGACGTCGCCGCCCGCGCCCGGTCGGCCGTCGAGGCGATGATCGCCCTCGGCACCCCCTCGCTGGTCGGCGAGTGACCGTGGGGCCCCGCCGCACCGCGCCGGTCGCCCCCGCCGTCGCCCCGGCGCTGCCGTTGCCCGCGGCCGGCTGGTCCACCGGCGTCGACGTCGTCGTCGTGGGCAGCGGCGCCGCCGGGCTGATGACGGCGCTGGCGCTGGCCGGGGCCGGTCGGCGGGTCGCCGTCGTCACCAAGGGCGCGCTGGGCGAGGGCAGCACCCGCTGGGCGCAGGGCGGCCTCGCCGCCGTCCTCGGTGCAGACGACGCCGCCGCGCTGCACCTGCAGGACACCCTCGACGCCGGTGCCGGGCTCTGCGACGCCGACGCCGTGGCCACGCTGGTCGCCGAGGCGCCGCGCGCGATCTCACTGCTGCAGGACCTCGGGGCCCGGCTGGACCTCGATCCGGCGGGCCGCCCGGCGCTCACCCGAGAGGGCGGGCACAGCCGGGACCGGATCGTGCACGCCGGTGGCGACGCCAGCGGCGCCGAGGTCACCCGCACGCTGGTCGAGGCGCTGCGGAACGCCGGGGTCGAGGTCCTCGAGCACACCGTCGCGCTCGACGCGCTGCGCACCGCCGACGGCACGGTGGTCGGCCTGCGGGTCGCCCGCGTCGCCGCCGGCGGCGGCCTGACCGGCGCCGGGGACCTGCGCGCGCACGCCGTCGTCCTGGCCACCGGCGGGTACGGGCAGGCCTACGCCGCGGCCACCAGCCCGGCCGGCGCGACCGGCGACGGTCTCGCCCTCGCCCTGCGCGCCGGGGCCGAGGTCGCCGACGTGGAGATGGTCCAGTTCCACCCCACCGTGCTGTGGCAGGGGCCGGGCGCGCGCGGCCAGCAGGTGCTGGTGAGCGAGGCGGTGCGCGGCGAGGGCGCCGTGCTGGTCGACGGCGCAGGTGCCCGGATCATGCCGGGCGCCCACCCGCTGGCCGACCTCGCCCCGCGCGACGTCGTCTCCGCGACGATCGCCGCGCACCTGGCGGCCACCGGCGAGGACTGCGTGTTCCTCGACGCGACCGGCCTGGGCGCTGCGTTCCTGACCCGCCGCTTCCCGGGCATCGTGCGGGCCTGCCGGGAGGCCGGCGTCGACCCGGCCACCGCGCCGGTGCCCGTGACGCCCGGCGCGCACTACACCTGCGGCGGGGTGCTCGCCGACCTCGACGGCCGCACCGGCGTCCCCGGCCTCTACGCCGTCGGCGAGGTCGCCTGCACCGGCGTGCACGGCGCCAACCGGCTGGCCTCGAACTCCATCACCGAGGGGCTGGTCGCCGCCCGCCGCTGCGCCGCCCTGCTCACCGCCGAGCTGCCGCAGGGCGCACCGGCGGCGCCGACCGGGGGTGGGCCCTTCGCCTCCTGGGCGGTCGACCCCGGCGCGCGCCCGGCGATCGGCGCGGCCACCAGCCGGCACGCCGGCGTCGTCCGCACCGCCGCCGGGCTCACCGAGCTGACCGGCATCCTCGCCGGCGTCGCCCGGCTGCCCACCGGCCGACCGCTGGACCTCGCCGCCGTCGAGGCCACGGCGGTGCACACCGTCGCAACCCTGCTGGCCGCCGCCGCGCTGGCCCGCCCGGAGAGCCGCGGCTGCCACCGCCGCGCGGACGCGCCCGGCACCCGCCCCGAGTGGCAGGTGCGGCTCGCGCACCGCGTCGACGCCGCCGGCCGGCTGCACACCCGCACCGTGCCCCTCGGCGCGCCCGGCACCGAGCAGACCCAGGGAGTGGCATGACCGGCACCGAGTGGTTCCCGCTGCGCACGGAGCTGGCCGACGTGCTGCGCGACGGCGGCCTGGACCCGGCGACCGTGGAGCGGGTGATCCGGCGGGCGCTCGACGAGGACCTCGCGCTCGGCCCCGACGTCACCACCCTGGCCACGGTGCCCGCCGGCGCCCGCGCCACCGGGGAGGTCGTCCCCCGGTCGGCCGGGGTGCTGGCCGGCATCCCGGTCGCGGCGGCGGTCTTCGAGATCGTCGGCGGGAGCGACGTCGAGGTGGCGCTGCACGCGGCCGACGGGATGGCCGCGCGCCCGCACGCTCCCGTCCTCGGCATCACCGGCCCCACCCGCACGCTGCTCACCGCCGAGCGGACGGCGCTCAACCTCGTCGGCCGGCTCTCCGGCGTCGCCACGCTGACCCGCCGCTGGGTGGACGCGGTGGCGGGCACGGGGGCCGCGATCCGCGACACCCGCAAGACCACCCCGGGCCTGCGGATACTGGAGAAGTACGCCGTCCGCTGCGGCGGCGGGGTCAACCACCGCATGGCGCTGGGCGACGCCGCCCTGGTCAAGGACAACCACGTCGCCGCCGCCGGTGGGATCACCGCGGCCGTCGAGGCGGTGCGCGCCCACTCCCCCGCCGTCCCCCTGGAGGTCGAGTGCGACACCCTCGACCAGGTCCGCGAAGCGGTGGCGGCCGGCGTCGAACTGGTGCTGCTGGACAACTTCGGGCTCGCCGACACGCAGGCGGCGGTGGCGCTGGTGCGCGGGACCGGCGTCCGGCTGGAGGCGAGCGGCGGGCTGTCGCTCGAGCGGGCGCCCGAGGTCGCCGCCACCGGCGTCGACTACCTGGCCGTCGGCGCGCTGACGCACAGCGCCCCGGTGCTCGACCTGGGCTTCGACCTGCGCGGCTGAGGCACCGGCCCGGTCGTCGTCCTCCCGGCGTGCGAGCGCGGCGGCCGGGCGACGGCGATACGGTGGGACGTCGGGGCGCCGCTGGGCGAGCGCCCGTCCACGCCACGTCCGCCCCAGGAGTCCGACGCTCGATGCTGCCTGCCGTTCGCCCGTTCACCCTGCTCGTGGCGGGAGGCGTCGGGGTCGCCGTACTGAACGGCCTCTCGATCTGGCTGCGGCTGCTGACCGCGGGCGCACCGGCGCCGCTGGAGGAGCTCGGCGCCCCCTTCGCCGGGTACCCGCTGCTCTACCGGCTCTTCAACACCGACGGCGAGACCAACGTCCCCACCTGGTTCACCGTGCTGCTGCTCGTCGGCGTCGCCGCCGTCTGCGCCGGTATCGCGGCGCAGTTCCGGCGCTGCGGGGTCGGGGCCGGCTGGCGGTGGACGTTCCTGGCCGTCATCTTCCTGTACCTGTCGGTCGACGAACTGGCCGCCCTGCACGAGGAGACGATGCCCTTCATGGCCCAGGTGGTGGAGGCGGAAGGAGCCTTCACCTTCCCGTGGATCCTCATCGCCGCTCCGCTGGTCGTCGTCCTCGCGCTCTTCTACGCACCGTTCGTCTGGCACCTCCCCCGCGGGATCGGGGTGCTCCTGCTCCTGGCCGGGTTCCTCTACGTCGGTGGCGCGATCGGCATGGAGGCCGTGGGAGGGCACTTCTACGAGGGCGGGCAGGGGTACCTGAGCACCGGCTACGTCTGGGCGACCACGGTCGAGGAGCTGCTGGAGATGGCCGGAGCGGCGGTGGCCCTGTACGCGGTCGCGCTCTTCGCCCAGGAGAAGCTCCCCCAGCCGCCCGTCACCGCCTGAACCGGCCCGCCACCCTCCCGACGCCTGCCGTCAGGACCGCACCCAGCCGATCGCCGGGGCCACGTGCTCCGCGATGTTCTCCAGCAGCCGGACGTTGTACTCGACGCCGAGCATGTTGGGCACGGTGAGCAGCAGGCTGTCGGCCTCGCGGACGGCGGCGTCCTTCGCCAGCTCCTCGGCGAGCACGTCGGGCTCACCGGTGTAGCTCTTGCCGAACCGGGCGCGCACCCCCTCGAGGATGCCGACCTGGTCCTGCCCGTCGCGGTCCCCGCCGAAGTACTGCCGGTCGAGGTCGCTGACGATCGGCAGCACGCTGCGGCTCACCGAGACCCGGGGCTCGCGCTCCCACCCGGCCTCGGCCCAGGCGGCGCGGTACCGGGCGATCTGCTCGGCCTGCAGCTCGTCGAAGGGAACGCCGGTGTCCTCGACCAGCAGCGTCGAGCTCATCAGGTTCATCCCCTGGCGCGCCGTCCACTCGGCCGTCGCGCGGGTGCCCGAGCCCCACCAGATCCGGTCGGCCAGCCCGGGCGACTGCGGCTGGACCGGGAGCCTGCCGGACATGCCCCCGGTCATCCGCGGATCGGCGTCCACCAGCGGCTGGCCGGAGATCGCCGCCCGGAACAGCGCGGTCTTCTGCCGGGCCAGGTCGGCGTCGCTGCCCTCGGGCCCGGGCACGTAGCCGAACGCCTCGGAGCCGCGCAGCGCCGTCTCCGGTGATCCCCGGCTCACGCCGAGCTGCAGCCGACCGTCGGCGAGCAGGTCGGTGGCCGCCGCCTCCTCGGCCATGTAGAGGGGGTTCTCGTACCGCATGTCGATGACGCCGGTGCCCAGCTCGATCCGGCTGGTGCGCGCCGCCATCGCCGCCAGCAGCGGGAACGGCGAGGCGAGCTGGCGGGCGAAGTGGTGCACTCGCACGTACGCGCCGTCGAGCCCGAGTTCCTCGGCGGCCACCGCCAGCTCCACGCTCTGCACGAGGGCGTCCCGCCCGGTGCGCACCTGTGACCCGGGAATGGGCTGCCAGTGCCCGAAGGACAGGAACCCGATCCGCTTCTCCACGACTCTTCCCTCTCGTCGATGTCTGCTGAGCAGCGCGCGGGAAGGGGCCCGGATTCCCGGGCTCGCTGGCAGATCACCCCGAGCGGGCGCGACCGGTG
This sequence comes from Blastococcus sp. SYSU DS0539, assembly GCF_054050855.1. Lineage (NCBI taxonomy): Bacteria > Bacillati > Actinomycetota > Actinomycetes > Geodermatophilales > Geodermatophilaceae > Blastococcus > Blastococcus sp. SYSU DS0539. Next base: position 182,620 of record NZ_JBJHAF010000007.1, read on the forward strand.
GGGCGGGTGAGGCCTGCTGCGACGGAGTGTGACGGGCTGATCACGACTCTCCGTGATCCGGTTCCGTCACTTCTTGCCTGCGATGCGTGACGCTGTCCCGGTGAGCCTTCCCGCATCCGAGATGCCCCGATCCCCGGGCACGCCTGCCGGCGGCGCCGCCGGGCAGCGCTTGCGGGCGATCGACACGCTGCTCGCCGACCGGGGCCAGCTGTTCCAGGCGCTGTTCCTCTCCGCGCCGATCGCCAAGGCCCTCGTCGCCCTCGACGGGCACGTGCTGGTGGCGAACCCGCGGATGTGCGCCCTCACCGGCCGCACCGCCGAGAGCCTGACCGGCCGGCACGTCGACCTGCTCGCCCACCCGGACGACCCGCCGGTGGGCGACCTCGGGCTGGCGCCGGCTCCCGGGGAGCCCGACCTCGACCCGAACCTGCTCCTCGACGGCGAGCGCCGGCTGCGCCGCTCGGACGGCACGGAGCTGTGGGTCGTCCAGTCGCACGAGGTGGTGCGGCAGAACAACGGGACGGCGCAGTTCGTCGTCCTCTCGCTGGTCGACGTCACCGACCGCCGCCGGGCGGAGGAGGACGCCGTCCGCCGCGCGTTCATGGACCCGCTGACCGGGCTGCCCAACCGCCGCGCGCTCACCGACCGGCTGCGCCACGCCGTCGCGCTCTCCCGCCGCCGGGGCCTGCAGGTCGGCCTGGTGCACCTCAACATCGACCGCTTCCAGGCGGTCAACGACGCGCTCGGCCACGAGGCCGGCGACCTGCTGCTCAGCCAGTTCGCCGATCGGCTGCGCTGGAGCACCCGCGTCGAGGACACCGCCGTCCGCCTGGGTGCCGACGAGTTCTTGGTCGTCGCCGAGGACGTCGAGGACCTCGACGGGCTCCGGGCGCTGGCCGACCGCCTGCTCAGCGTGCTCGACGAGCCGTTCGTGGTGAACGGCCGGGAGGTCACGCTGTCGGCCAGCGTCGGGCTCACCCTCGGCGCCGACATGACCCCCGACGACCTGCTCCGCCAGGCGCAGAGCGCGCTGACCCGGGCCAAGGCCGACGGCCAGCGGGCCCGCATCGAGGTGCACGAGGGGGCGCTGAGCCGCAACGACGTCGACGCGCTGCAGCTGGAGACCGAGCTGCGGCACGCCCTCGACCACGACGAGCTGCGGCTGTTCTACCAGCCGATCGTGCACCTGGCCGACGAGACGCTGCTCGGCTACGAGGCGCTGATCCGCTGGCAGCACCCCACCCGCGGCCTGCTCCCGCCCGGCGCGTTCCTGGACGTCGCGGAGAACAACCGGCTCACCTCGAAGCTCGGCGCGTGGGTGCTCCGGCGGGCCTGCCTGGACGCCGCCACCTGGTCCGACGACCTGCGGGTGCACGTCAACATCTCCGCCCGCCACCTCGCCGAGGACGGCTTCAGCGAGCTCGTCGCCGCGGCGCTTGCGGAGTCCGGCCTCCCGCCGCACCGGCTCGAGCTGGAGATCACCGAGTCGACGGCGCTGTTCGCCGCGGAGGCCACGCTGCACTCGGTCGCCGTCGTCACCGACCAGGGCGTCACGCTGGCGCTGGACGACTTCGGCACCGGCTACTCCGCCATCACCGCGCTGCACCGGCTGCCCATCCACACGGTGAAGATCGACCGCTCCTTCGTGGCCGACGTCGTCACCCAGCCCTCGACCGCCGCGCTGGTGCACGGGCTGCTGCAGCTGGGCCGCGGCATGGGCCTGCAGGTTATCGCCGAGGGCATCGAGGACCTCGACCAGGCCGCCTGGCTGCTCGACCACGGGTGCGCCATGGCGCAGGGCTACGCGTTCGGCCGCCCCGCGCCGCTGCCCAGCCCGGCGGAGGTGCTGATCGGCGAGGTCACCGAGGCGCCGGCCGAGGACGTCGCCGGCGAGCTGCTGCCCGAGCCGCCGGCCCCGCCCGCGCTTCCCCGGCAGCGGATGCCCTCGACCCCCGAGGGGCACGACGTCACCGACACCGGCCGGTTCGCCGGCCGCACGCTCTTCGACGAGCTCGCCGACCCCGACGAGTGACCGCCCCCGCCACTCGTGCACGAACGGTCGTCATCCGCTCCGGATGACGACCGTTCGTGCACGAAGGCACGTGCGTCTCACCGGCGCGGCAGGGCGAGGGGCACCGGTCGCTTGGCCGCCCGGCCGTCGCCGGAGGACCGTCCGCGCAGCCGCCGGCCGATCCACGGCGCGACGAAGCCGCGCACCCAGGCGGCCTCCTCGGCCAGCGCCGCCCGCAGCTCGCGCGGCGGCTGCGGTGGGAGCGGGGTGCGCCAGTCCTCGCCGCCGGCGCCGGGCAGCCCCAGCGCCGCCGCGGCCGCCAGCGCCATGCGGCGGTGCCCCTCGTCGGTGAGGTGGATGCGGTCGGTGTCCCAGAGCCGGAAGTCCTGGATCCAGGCCGCGCCCCACTGGTCCAGGACGGCGGCGCCGTGCCGCGCGGCGATCGACCACAGGTTGGCGTCGAAGACCGCGATCCGGCCGCGGAGCCGGCGCAGGATCGGCGTGTTGCGGGTGTCCGCCGTGGTGGCCAGCAGCACGTCGGCGCCGGCCGCCCGGAACCGGACGACGGCGGCCTCCAGCTGCGCGGCCAGCTCGTCGGGGTCCGCGCCCGGGCGCATCAGGTCGTTCCCGCCGGCGACCAGGCTCACCAGGTCCGGCGCCGCGTCGAGCGCCACGGGCACCTGCTCGGCCAGCACCTGGCCCAGCAGCCGGCCGCGGACGGCCAGGTTGGCGTACTCCACGTCGGCGTGCGGCGCCGCGGCGGCGAGGTGCTCGGCGAGCCGGTCGGCCCAGCCGCGGTACTCCCCGGGGCGGCCGGGGTCGGGGTCGCTGAGCCCCTCGGTGAACGAGTCGCCGAGCGCGATGTAGCGGTGCCAGGAGGAACGGGACGAGCGGTCGAACTGCACGACCCACTCCAGCACGGCCCGCGAGGCCGCCGGCAGCGGGGTCGGACGGCTCCGGTCAGCCGCGGTAGGTCTCCAGCAGCCGCAGCCAGATCTCGCTGATCGTGGGATACGCGGGCACGGCGTGCCACAGCCGCGCGATCGGCACCTCGCCGACGACCGCGATCGTCGCCGCGTGCAGCAGCTCGGCGACGGCCGGGCCGACGAAGGTCATCCCCAGCAGCACCTCGCGCTCGGTGTCGACGACGGCGATCGCCGTCCCGGTGTAGCCGTCGGCGAACACCGAGGCACCGGCCACGCCGCCGATCGGGTACTCGACGACGCGATGCGGCAGGCCCGCCTCCGCCGCCTCCGCGGCGGTGCGCCCCACGCTGGCGACCTGCGGATCGGTGAAGACCACCGACGGCGTCGCGACGTCGTCCGCGGTGTCCACGAACGGCGACCACGGGGCGGTGTCGACCTGCTCGCCGCGAGCCCGCGCGACGATCGCCGCCCCGGCCTGCCGGGCCTGGTACTTGCCCATGTGGGTGAGCTGCCGGCGGCCGTTGACGTCGCCGATGCCGTAGAGCCACGGGATGCCCTCGACCCGCAGGGTGGCGTCGACGGAGAGGTACTGCCCCGGCTCGACGCCGACGGTCTCCGCGCCGATGTCGGCGGTGCGCGCCGCGCGGCCGATCGCGACGAGCACCTCGTCGCCGCGGACCTCGCCGTCCGCCGTCGTCAGCACCACCTCGGTGCCGTCCCGGCGCGCGGCGGTGACCTCCGTGCCGAGCCGCACGTCGACGCCGGCCTTCCGCAGCGCCCCGGCGACCGCCTCGCCGGCCTGCGGCTCCAGGCGCGGGAGCAGCCGGTCGCCGCGCTGCAGCACCGTGACCTGCGAGCCGAGCGCCTGCCAGGCGGTGGCCATCTCGCAGCCGACGTAGCCGCCACCGAGCACCAGCAGCCGGGCCGGGGCCTCCTTCGCGCTGGTCGCCTCGCGCGGGCCCCAGGCGTCGACGTCGGCCAGCCCCTCGACCGGCGGCACGGAGGCGGTCGACCCGGTGCAGACGGCGACCGCGTGCCGCGCGGTGAGCCGGGTCGTCGCCCCGTCCTCCGCCGTGACGACGACGGTGCGCTCGCCGTCGAGCCGGCCGGTGCCGCGGAGCAGGTCGATCCCGGCGCCGCGCACCCACTCGACCTGGCCCGAGTCGTCCCAGTGCGAGGTGAACGAGTCGCGGCGGGCGAGGGTGGCCGCGACGTCCTGCTCCCCGGTCACCGCCGCGGCCGCGCCGGCCACGGAGCGCGCCTCCGCGAGCACCTCGGTGCCGCGCAGCAGCGCCTTGCTCGGCATGCAGGCCCAGTACGAGCACTCCCCGCCGACCAGCTCGGGCTCGACGAGCACCGCCGAGAGCCCACCGCGCACGACGACGTCGGCGACGTTCTCCCCGGTCGAGCCCGCGCCGAGGACGACGACGTCGTAGGTCTGGTCGGTCACGCACGCCATCCTGTCGGTGTGGTCGACTGGCCGCCATGCCGGTCGACGCCCGCGAGTTCACCGCTGCCCTGGCCCACTACGCCGCCGGGGTGTGCCTGCTGACCGTGCGCGACGACATCGACGACGTCGGGACGACGGTCAGCTCGGTCATGAGCGTGTCGGCCGCACCCCCGCTGGTCGCCGTCGGGCTGACCACCGACGGCTACCCCGCCGAGGTGCTGGAGAGCGTCGGTCGCTGCGCGCTGAGCGTGCTGGCCGCGCCGCACGCCATCGTGGCGTCCCGCTTCGCCTCCGCCGGGCGGCCCAGCGCGCGGCACCTGCTGGAGACGGTGCCGTGGACGAGGGCGGAGGGCAGCGGCGCCATCGTCCTGCGCGAGGCGCCGGCCGCGCTGGACTGCCGGCTGGAGCGGCTGGTCGAGGCGGGTGACCACGTGCTCGCGCTGCTGGCCGTGGAGGACGTGCCGGTGCTCAACCCGGACGCCCGCCCGCTGCTGCGGCTGCGCGGCCGCTACCTGGCCTCCTGAGCCGTTCCCCGGGCGCCGGGGCGCCGATCCCGACCACGATCGTCGGAGCCCGCGGGCAGGGAGGAACCGCGCGGAACCCGCTCGGCACGGCGAGACTGCCACCTACGCGCCGGCCCGATCCCGGACCGTCCGACAGAGAGGCCCACCGATGAGTTCGTCGCCCCCCGTCGCGAGGCGGATCCTCGAGGCCTTCGCGGCCGCCGATGTGCAGACCGTCTTCGGCCTCCCCGGGGTCCACAACCTGTCGTTCTGGCGGGAGACCGGCCCCGGCCTGCCCCGGATCGTCGGGGTCCGCCACGAGCAGACCGCGGTCTACGCCGCCGACGGCCTCGCCCGCGCGACGGGCGGCCTCGGAGTCGCGCTGACCACCACCGGCCCCGGCGCCGCGAACGCCGCCGGCGCCTTCGGCGAGGCCGCCGCCTCGGGCACGCCGCTGGTCCTCGTGGCCAGCGAGGTGTCGACGGCGCTGGCGCGACCCGGGGTGTCGCGGGGCATCCTGCACGAGTCCCGGGACCAGGCAGGCATCTTCGAGCCCCTGGCGAAGGCGGTGTTCCGCCCTCGGACCGCCGAGGAGGCGGGTGCGGCCGTCGCCGAGGCGATCCGCACGGCCATGACCGGTCCGCGAGGACCGGTCTACGTCGACGTCCCCACCGACGTCCTGAGCCGGCCGGGTCCGGCCGTTCCCCTTCACCGGATCACCCGGGTCGCGCCGGACGCCGCGTCCGTCCAGGCGCTCCACGAGCTGATCGAGGCGTCGCCGTCGGTCGTCCTGTGGGTGGGCGGTGGCGCCGTCCAGGCCGGCGCGGCCGAGGAGGTGGCCGCGCTCGCCGAGCGCCTGCAGGCCCCCGTCGTCACCACCTACACCGCCCGGGGCATCCTGCCGCCCGACTCCCCGTACCTGCTGGGGCTCCCGCCGCACGAGCCCGAGATCGCCGAGCTCGTCGCGGGCGCCGACCTGCTGATCGGCATCGGCAGCGACTTCGACGGGATGATGACCCGCAACTGGTCCATGCCGCTGCCGCGGGCCATGGCGACGATCAACTGCGCCGCCGAGGACCTCACCAAGAACTACCCGTTCGACGTCGCGGTGCTCGGCGATGCCCAGCAGACCCTGCAGGCGTTGCTGGCCCTCCCGGCCGGGCCCCGCCCCGCGGTGGCCGGACGGGTGAGCGAGGTCCGCGACCGCTGCTGGAACCGGTTGTCCGGCGATCCCCGTGCCGCGGCCGGGCTGGAGCTGCTCGAGTCGCTGCACAGCGCGATGCCGGACGGCACGGTCGTCGTCGCCGACATGGCGATCCCCGGCTACTGGTTCGGCGGCTACGGCACCGTCCGGCGGCCGCGGACGCTCCAGTACCCCGTCGGGTGGGGAACGCTCGGCTACGCCCTGCCTGCCTCGGTGGGCCCCGGGGTGCTCGGCGACCGGCCGGTGCTGGCCGTCTGCGGCGACGGCGGCTTCATGTTCGCCGTGGGTGAGCTGGCGACCATCGCCCAGGAGAACCTCGCCGTCACGGTCCTCGTCGTCGACGACGGTGGCTACGGCATGCTGCGCTACGACCAGGACCACGCCGGGGACGAGCACCGCGGCGTCGACCTCGTCCGCCCGGACTTCGCCGCGCTCGCGGAGTCCTTCGGCATCCCGGCGATGCGGGTCAGCGGGGTCGGCGAGCCGCTGGCGGAGGCGCTGGGGGCAGCCCTCGCCAGCGGGGAGCCACGGCTGGTCGTCACCGAGGCGACGCTGACCCCGCCGCGGACGACGTCCCCGAGGTGGGCGGAGTGACCGGTCCGTCGTCGGATCCGGTCGTGGCCGGCCGCGGCTGAGCGACCCGGTCGGCGAAGTTCCCGGGCCGGGTGTCACATCCGCGGCCCCGGCGGTGCTATCCGTACATGGACCTCGTACGGCACGGGCGGCCGGCACCGGCGGCCGTCCTGACATTTCCCGGTCCGCTGGGCCGGGTCGGAGGGGCGGGCGGCGTGCCGGCAGCAGCGACCCGCGGTGCGGTGCGGCCCGACCTCGAGGAGGTCTTCCGCCGGGACTACTCGCGGGTCGTCGGCGTCGCCGCCCGGGTGCTCGGGTCGCGCGACCAGGCCGAGGACGTGGCCCAGGAGGTCTTCCTCTCCTTCGGCCGCTCGTCGGTCCCGACCGCCGAGGCCGCCGGCTGGCTCTCGGTCGCCGCCGCCCACACCGCCCTGAACCTGATCCGCTCGGGGCGCCGCCGCGCCACCCGGGAGGAGACGGTGGCGTCGGCCGCCGACGTCGTCACCCCCGACGTGGCCGACACCGTGCTCACCCTCGAGGACCGCAGCCGCGTCCGGGCGGCCCTCGCCCGGCTGCCCCGCACCCAGGCGACCGCGCTCGTGCTGCGCCACAGCGGCCTGAGCTACGCCGAGGTCGCCACCGCGCTCGGCCTGTCCCCCGGCAGCGTCGGCACCACCGTCCGCCGCGCCGAATCCGCACTTCGCAAGGAGCTGAACCGCCATGCGTCACCCGAATGAGGGCGTCCTCCGCCGGCTGATCGACGAGCCCGCCGGGGTCTCCGACGCCGACCGCGCGCACGTCGCCGGCTGCTCCGCCTGCCTCCGCGCCCTCGACGACGCCCGCGCCGACGCGCAGCTCGTCGGCGCGGCGCTCGGCGGGTCCGGCGCCGTCGACACGGACGCGGCGTGGGCCCGGTTCTCGGCCGCCGCCGCGCCGGCGTCCCCGACCGCCTTCCGCCCGGCCCGCGCCGCCGCGCGGAACCGGTGGGGCACGGCCGTCCGGCGTCCCGCTGTCGCCGCGCTCGGTGCGGTGGTCCTGCTGACCGGCGCCGGGGTCGCCGCCGCCAACGACTGGCTGCCGATCTTCCAGACCGAGCGGGTGGACCCGGTCGAGGTCACCGCCACCGAGCTGGTGCAGGTGCCCGACCTCTCGGCCTACGGCGACCTGCAGATCACCGAGGAGCCCGACCCCGAGCAGGTGGCCGACGCCGCGACCGCGCGCGAGCGCACCGGTCTCGACGTCCCCGAGGTCGCCGAGCTCCCGGACGGCGTGACCGGCGACCCGGCGTACCAGATGGCCGGCGTCGTGGGCGCCACCTTCACCTTCTCGGCCGACAAGGCGGCGCAGACCGCGGCTGCCGAGGGCGAGGTCCTGCCTCCTCCGCCGGCCGGTCTCGACGGCAGCCAGATCCGGTTCGAGGCCGGTCCCGGGGTCGCGGCGATGTGGTCGCAGCCGACCGGCGTGCCGACCCTCGTCGTCGCCCGGGTGGGCGCGCCGAAGATGTTCTCGTCCGGCGTGCCGTTCGAGACCGTCCGCGACTACCTGCTGTCGCTGCCCGGCCTCCCCGACGGCCTCGCCGACCAGCTGCGCGACCTCTCCACCGACGCCGCGACGCTGCCGTTGCCGGTCCCAACGGAGATGGTGACCAGCTCGACCGCCGACGTCGACGGGTCGGAGGCGACGGTGCTCACCTCCCGCAACGGGCTGTTCGCGGGCGTGGTCTGGGTGGAGGACGGCGTGATGACCGGCGTGGCCGGGACGCTCAGCACCGACGAGCTCCTCACGGTCGCCCGTGACCTCCGCTGACGCCGCTACCGCCCGCGGCGTGACCTCGAACGCCCCGGCGGCCGGCGGGCTGGACGACCTGCCGCCGTCCCCGGCGGTCTGGTGCTCCGGGCTGCGCAAGCGCTACGGACGCCGGACCGCCGTCGACGACGTCTCCTTCAGCGTGGGCCGCGGTGAGGTCGTCGGCCTGCTGGGCCCCAACGGCGCCGGCAAGACCAGCGTCATCAAGATGCTGCTCGGCCTGGTGCGGCCCGACGCCGGTGAGGTGCTGCTGCTCGGGCGGCCCTCGTCCGACCCCCGCTCGCGCAGCGCCGTCGGGTACCTCCCCGAGCTGTTCCGCTACCAGCCCTGGCTGACCGCGGCCGAGGTGCTCGACCTGCACGTCCGGCTCTCCCGGCTCGACGTCCCCGCCGCGGAGCGCCGCGAGTGCCTGGCGCTCGTCGGCCTCGGCGAGCGGACCGGCGACCGCGTCGGCAGCTTCTCCAAGGGCATGCAGCAGCGGCTGGGGCTCGCCGTCGCCCTGGTCGCCCGGCCGCAGCTGGTGGTCCTCGACGAGCCGACCAGCGCGCTGGACCCGCTGGGCCGGGTCGACGTCCGCGACCTCGTCCTCGCGCTGAAAGCCCGCGGCGTCGCCGTCCTGCTCAACTCGCACCTGATCGGCGAGGTCGAGCGGGTGTGCGACCGGGTGGTGATCCTGGACAAGGGCCGGGTGGCGGCGTCCGGCACGCTGGCCGAGCTGCTCGGGCAGCGCGAGGTGCGGCTGCGACTGGCCGGCGTCGACGAGCGGGTCGAGGAGCGGCTGCGATCGGCCGGCTCGCTGGCGCGCAGCGGCGACTGGTTCACCGTGCAGCTCACCGCAGACGACGACGGCGTCACCGTGCCCGACCTGGTGCGCGACCTCGTCGGGCTCGGCGTCCGGGTGCACGCCGTCGAGCCGGTGCGGATCAGCCTCGAGGAGCGGCTGCTCGCCGTCCTCCGGCACGAGGAGCCAGCGCCGTGACGGCGCTGACCATCGCCGGGCTCACCCTGCGGGAGGCGTCCCGGCGCAAGGTGGTCTGGGCGCTGCTGGCGCTGACCGCGGTGCTGCTCGCGCTCAGCGGCTGGGGCTTCTCGAAGCTGATCGGCCTGGACACCGAGCTCGGCACGATGACCAGCGGCGAGGCCCGCCTGGTCGCCTCGATGCTGCTCAACCTGATCATGTTCGGCTTCAGCCTCATCGCGGCGATCGGCACGGCGTTCCTGGCCGGGCCCACTCTCGCCGGAGAGGTCGAGTCGGGCCAGGCGCTGGCGATGCTGGCCCGGCCGGTCCGCCGGTCCTCGGTGCTGGTCGGCAAGTGGCTGGGCCTGCTCACCTTCGGCTGCGGCTACGTGGTGCTGGCCGGCCTGGCGCAGCTGCTCATCGTGCGCTGGGTCGTCGGCTACTGGCCGCCGTCGCCCGCCACCGGGCTGGCGCTGCTGGCGGCGGAGACGATCGTGCTGCTGACGCTGGCCCTGCTGCTCTCCAGCGTCGTCTCGCCGATGGCGTCGGGCATCGTCGCGGTCGGCCTGTTCGGGGCCACCTGGGTCGCCGGCGTCGTCGGCGGCATCGGCGGTGCGCTGGGCAACGAGGGCGTCGAGCGGGTGGGCAGCGTGTCGCGGGTGCTGCTGCCCACCGACGGTCTGTGGCGCGGCGCCATGAACGCCTTCCAGGACCCGTCGGCGCTGGTGCAGATGGGCCCCGAGGGCGGCTTCCCGTTCCTGGCCGACGCGGCGCTGACCCCGGCGTACCTGGCGTGGGCGGCGGTGTGGATCGCGGTGATCCTGGGGCTGACCGCGCTGTCCTTCCAGCGCCGGGACATCTGAGCGCCACGGCTGCCACGCCCCTGGCATCGAGCGCGTGGGCCGCGCGCCGTCCTGCCGGCGCCGGGGCCCTGGGCCGGCTCTGTTTCCCGGACGGTCCGCCTCTGCCCACCCTGGCTGGGCAGAGGCTGACTGCCGGCGTCCCCACCCTCGAACCGGGTCGGCAACGCCGCCGTCATCCCGGCGCCGGGGCCCTGGGCCGGCCCTGTTTCCCGGACGGTCCGCCTCTGCCCACCCGGGCTGGGCAGGGGCGGACCGCCGGCGTCCCCACCCTCGAACCGGGTCGGCAACGCCGCCGTCATCCCGGCGGGCTAGCGTCGGACGCGCTATGAGTGCTCTCCGTGCACCGTCCGAGTCCGCCGTCCGCCGTGCCCTGGTGCGCGCCGAGCGCGGCGTCCCCCTCGACGCCGTCGAGGCCGAGACCCTGCTGCACGCCCGCGGCCTCGGCGACGGGGAGCCGCTGGACCGGCTGCTCACCGCGGCCGGCCGGGTGCGCGACGCCGGCCTGGCCAGCGCCGGGCGGCCGGGTGTGATCACCTACAGCCGCAAGGTGTTCATCCCGCTCACCCACCTGTGCCGCGACCGCTGCCACTACTGCACCTTCGTGACGACGCCGGGGCAGCTGCGCAAGGACGGCAAGGCGCCCTACCTCTCCCCCGACGAGGTCCTCGACATCGCGCGGGCCGGGGCGGCGATGGGGTGCAAGGAGGCGCTGTTCACCCTCGGCGACCGCCCGGAGGACCGCTGGCCGGTGGCCGCCGAGTGGCTGGAGGCGCACGGCTTCGACTCCACCCTGGGCTACCTGCGGGCCATGGCCATCCGGGTGCTGGAGGAGACCGGCCTGCTCCCCCACCTCAACCCGGGCGTGCTGACCTGGGAGGAGATCCAGCGGCTCAAGCCGGTGTCGGCGTCGATGGGGATGATGCTGGAGACGACGGCGACCCGGCTGTGGTCCGAGCCCGGGGGCCCGCACTTCGGCAGCCCCGACAAGGAGCCCGCCGTCCGGTTGCGGGTGCTGGAGGACGCCGGCCGCTCCGCCGTCCCCTTCACCACCGGGGTGCTGCTGGGCATCGGCGAGGACTACGCCGAGCGGGTGGACGCAGTCCTGCAGATCCGGGCCACGGCGCTGCGGCACGGGCACGTGCAGGAGGTCATCGTCCAGAACTTCCGGGCCAAGCCGCGCACCGCGATGCAGGCCCACGACGACCTGGAGCTGCAGGAGTACATCGCCGCGGTCGCCGTCACCCGGCTGCTGCTCGGCCCGAAGGCCCGTGTCCAGGCGCCGCCGAACCTGAGCGACTCCACCGAGCTGGGCCTGCTGCTGCGCGCGGGCGTCGACGACTGGGGCGGCGTCTCGCCGCTGACCCCCGACCACGTCAACCCCGAGAGGCCCTGGCCGAACCTGGACGAACTGGCCAAGCTGACCGATTACGCCGGGTTCGAGCTGCGCGAGCGGCTGGCCGCCCAGCCGCCGTACGTGCTGGCACCCGAGCCGTGGCTGGACCCGCGGGTGCGCCCGCACGTCGCCGCGCTCGCCGGGCCCGACGGGCTGGCGGTGGAGGGCCGGCTCCCGGTCGGGCTGCCGTGGCAGGAGCCGGACGAGTCGTGGACCGTGCTGTCGGAGGGGTCGGGCCGTACCGAACTGCACGTCGAGGTCGACACCGTCGGGCGGACCGGCGACCGGCGCAGCGACTTCGACGCCGTCTACGGCGACTGGTCGGAGCTGCGGTCGCGCACCGAGAGCGCCCGTGACGGGCACTCGACCGCGCTGACCGCCGGCGATCCCGAGGTGCGCGCCGCGCTCGCGCACGCCGAGACCGACCCGGCGGGGCTGTCGGACGCCGGGTACCTGGCGCTGCTGGGTGCCGACGGCCCGGACCTCGAGGCACTGTGCGCGCTCGCCGACGCCGTCCGCGCCGACGTCAACGGCGACGACGTCACCTACGTGGTGAACCGGAACATCAACTTCACCAACGTCTGCTACACCGGCTGCCGGTTCTGCGCGTTCGCCCAGCGGCGCACCGATGCCGACGCCTACACCCTCTCGATGGCGCAGGTCGGTGACCGGGTCGACGAGGCGTGGGCGGCCGGCGCCACCGAGATCTGCATGCAGGGCGGCATCCACCCCGACCTGCCCGGAACGGCGTACTTCGACCTCGCGCGCGAGGTGAAGCAGCGGCAGCCGGGCATCCACCTGCACGCGTTCAGCCCCATGGAGATCGTCAACGGCGCGGCCCGCACCGGGCTGTCGTTCCGCGACTTCCTCACCGGGCTCAAGGACGCCGGGCTGGACTCGATCCCCGGCACGGCGGCGGAGATCCTCGACGACGACGTCCGCTGGGTGCTCACCAAGGGCAAGCTGCCGACCGCGACCTGGCTGGAGATCATCGGCACCGCGCACGAGGTCGGGATCCCGACGACGTCGACGATGATGTACGGCCACGTCGACACCCCCGCCCACTGGGTCGGGCACCTGCGCACCCTGGCCGCGCTGCAGGACCGGACCGGCGGCTTCAGCGAGTTCGTGCTGCTGCCGTTCGTGCACCACAACTCCCCGATCTACCTGGCCGGCGTCGCCCGCCCCGGGCCGACGGTGCGGGAGAACCGGGCCATCCACGCCGTCGCCCGGCTGCTGCTGCACGGCCGGATCCCCAACATCCAGACCTCGTGGGTGAAGCTCGCCGACGCCGGCACCAAGGCGGTGCTGCAGGGCGGCGCCAACGACCTCGGCGGCACGCTGATGGAGGAGACGATCAGCCGGATGGCCGGCAGCGAGAACGGCTCGCTGAAGACCATCGCCGAGCTCGAGGCGATGGCCGCCGCGATCGGCCGGCCCGCCCGTCAGCGGACCACCGAGTACGGCACCCCGTCCGCCGAACGTCTCGCCACCGCCCGCTCCGAGGAGGGCCGCGCCCGGCTCACGCTCTCGATCACCCCGCGCTGACCTCAGTCGCCCTCCGGGGCGGCGGCCTGCTCGGCGAGCTCCACGACGGCCGCGACCACCTCTTCCCCGGCGAGCAGGACGAGGTCGTTGTGGTCGGCACCCGGCACCTCGACCACCCGGTGCAGGTTCGCGGCGGCGTCGGCCACCGCCCGGCTCTGCGCCGGCGGCACGATCGAGTCCGCGCCGCCGTACACGACGGTGGTGGGCACCTGGATCCGGCGGACCAGCTCCGCCACCGGGTAGCGGTCCCGCAGCAGCGCCCGCACCGGCAGGAACGGGTAGTGCTCGCTGCCCACCGCGGCCAGGTCGACGAAGGGTGAGCGCAGCACCAGGCCGGCGGGTGGGTGCTCGCTCGCCAGCTCGGTCGCGACGGCCGCCCCGAGGCTCTCGCCGACGTACAGGAGCCGGTCGGGCGGGACCTGCGCCCGGTCCAGCAGGAACGCCCGCGCGGCACGGGCATCGAGCGCCAGCCCGGCCTCGCTGGGGGTGCCCGGGTTGCCGCCGTAGCCGCGGTAGTCGAAGAGCAGGACGGCGAGCCCCTCGTCGGCGAGCGCACGCGCCAGCGGGGCCCGCATGCCCCGGTGGCCGCCGTTGCCGTTGGCGACCAGCACCCCGGGCGCGTCCGGCGTCCGGCCCGGGACGAACCAGCCGGCCAGCCGCAGCCCGTCCTCGGTCTCGAGCACGACGTCCCGCGCACCCGGGACGGCCTCCGCCGCCGGGGCGACCGGCCCGGCGGCCGGCAGGTAGATCAGGTGGCGCTGGAACGCCCAGAGCAGGCCCACCAGGGCAGTGCACAGCAGGACGACGACGGCCGCACCCGCCACCGCTCTGCGCAGCATTCCCCGATGATCCCGCCTGCCGTGCGCGGCGGACCAGCGCTAGCGTCCGTCCATGGCACACGACCACGCCGACGGACCCGATCACTGGCACGCCCCGCTGCGGCACGTCCGCGCCGCCGACCTGTCGACCGACACCGGCCAGAGCATCGGCATGACCCGCAGGGAAGCGGTGTCGGGCAAGAGCGTCGGGGCGGAGAAGGTCTGGATGGGCGAGGCGCACGTCGCGCCGGGCACCGCCTCGGCCAACCACCACCACGGCGACTCCGAGACCGGCATCTACGTCGTCTCCGGCCGGCCGGTGTTCGTCTTCGCCCGCGACGGCGAGGAGATCCGGCTGACCCCGGAGCCGGGCGACTACGTGTTCGTGCCGCCGTGGACTCCGCACCGCGAGGAGAACCCGGGCGACGAGGAGGCGGTCGTCGTCCTGGCGCGCAGCAGCCAGGAGGCGGTCGTGGTGAACCTCCCCCCGGGCTCGCTCGCGTAGCTCGCGGCCGCGCGGACCACGGGCGGCGGCTCCGGACGTTCCCGCGGGAACGCCTGCGGGGACGACGCGGCCCCAGGGTGCGGCGGCCCGGCGGCTAGCCTCGGGCCATGGGGTACTTCGGCACGCTCGTCTACAGCGAGGGGCGCTGGCGCACGGGGCGGCCGACCGCGGTGCCGTTCCTCATGGTCGACGTCCACGACAGCGACATCGCCACCGTGGACTACCGCGCCGCCGACGCCTCCGGCGGCCGCTTCTTCCTCGGCTACGAGCCCCGGATCTACTTCGACGAGCCCGACGCCTCGGTGCCGGTGGACGTCGACGCCGAGGCCGAGGGGTTCGCCCGGTGGGTGCGCGACGCGGTGGGCACGGAGCTCGAGCCCGCGGAGGTGCGGCGGCTCATGGCATCTCCCGGCGGCGTGCCGCCCACCGACGAGGTGGTCGAGCAGACCGTCGAGCGACTGCTCACCGCCTCCGGCCTGCCGGTCCCGGAGTGGCCCACCGACGACGACGCCCCGCCCGGCTGACGCATCCTTCCCGGCCCCGCGGGTAGGGCGGCCCCGTGCGTGCGATCTCCTACACCCGGCCCGGCGGCCCCGACGTCCTGCAGCTGATCGACCGCCCGGTACCCGAGCCCGGCCCCGGGGAGGTGCGCGTCCGCGTGGCCTTCTCCGGTGTCAACCCCACCGACTGGAAGTCGCGCACGAACGCGCAGCCCGGCCCGGACGGGCAGGTGCCGAACCAGGACGGCTCGGGCACCGTCGACGCCGTCGGCCAGGGCGTGGAGCCGGCGATGCTCGGCCAGCGGGTGTGGATCTGGGAGGCCGCCTGGCAGCGGCCGTGGGGCACCGCCGCCGAGTACACCGTCGTCCCGGCGCGGCACGTCGTCCTCCTGGGGGAGAGCACCTCCTTCGAGCTCGGCGCGGCGCTGGGCATCCCGTTCCTGACCGCGCACCGCTGCCTCACCGTCGCCGAGTCGCTCCCCGACCGGCTGGGCACCGGCGCGCTCACCGGCTCCACGGTCCTGGTGCAAGGCGGCGCCGGAGCCGTGGGCAACGCGGCGATCCAGCTCGCCCGCTGGGCCGACGCGACGATCGTCGCCACGGTCAGCAGCCCGCGCAAGGCCCGGCTGGCGGCCGCCGCCGGCGCCGACCACGTCGTGAACTACCGGGAGCAGGACGTCGTCGCCGAGGTGCGGAAGGTCGCGCCCCAGGGCGTGGACGCGATCGTCGAGGTCTCCGCGGCCGTCAACGCCGGCATCGACGCCCAGGTGATCGGCATGCACGGGGCGGTCGCCATGTACGCCGACGACGGCGGTGCCGAGGTGACCGTGCCGGTGCGGGCGCAGATGGGGCCCAACGCCCGCTGGCAGTTCGTGCTGGTCTACACCGAGCCCGAGCGCGCCAAGGTGCTCGGCATCGAGGACGTCGCCACCGCGGTCGCCGACGGCGCCGTCCGGGTCGGGGATGACGCCGGCCTGCCGCTGCACGTGTTCGGCCTGGCCGAGACGGCGCAGGCGCACCAGGCGGTGCAGGAGGGCGCCGTCGGCAAGGTGCTCGTCGACGTCACCGGGTGAGCCGTGCGGCCCTAGTGTCGGGTGGCATGACGACCGACGCCCCCATCGACCTGCACGCACTCGCCGGCGAACTGCTGGAGAAGGCCACCTCGGAGGACGTCGGCCGCGCCGGCCGCACGCTGCCGCACCCGGTGGACGGGCTGCGCCAGACCGTGATCGCGCTCCGGGCGGACGCCGAGCTCAGCGAGCACGAGAGCCCCGGAGCGGCCACGATCCTGGTGATCCGGGGCCGGGTGCGCCTGGTCGCCGGCGAGCAGACGGTGAGCCTCGCGGCGCACGAGATCAGCCCGATCCCGGACCGGCGGCACAGCCTGCACGCCGACGAGGACTCCGTCGTCCTGCTCAGCGTCGCCGTCCCCCAGCGCGCGCCGGTAGCGGACTGACCGCCCCCGGCGCTGGTCGTGCACGAACCGTCGTGTCCCGGCCCGCGGTACGACGGAACGTGCACATCCGGCGGACCGGGGGCCGGCGGCGTCAGCCGACGCCGAGGTCGCGGGCGATGAGCATCCGCTGCACCTCGCTGGTGCCCTCGCCGATCTCGAGGATCTTGGCGTCGCGGTAGAACCGGCCGACCGGGAACTCGTTCATGAACCCGTAGCCGCCGTGCACCTGGGTCGCGTAGCGGGCGTTGTCCATCGCCACCTCGGAGCTGTACAGCTTGGCGATGGAGGCCTCGCGCTTGAACGGCTCGCCGCGCAGCATCTTCTCCGCCGCCCGGTAGTAGGCCAGCCGCGCGGTGGAGGCCCGCACCTCCATGTCGGCGATCATGAACTGGATCGCCTGGTTCTTCCCGATCGCCTGCCCGAACGCCTCGCGCTCGCCGGCGTACTTCACCGACTCGTCCACGCAGCCCTGCGCGAGCCCGACCGAGAGCGCCGAGATCGCGATCCGCCCCTCGTCGAGGATGGAGAGGAACTGCGCGTAGCCGCGGCCGCGCTCCCCCACCAGGTTCTCCTCGGGCACGCGGACGTCAGTGAACGACAACTCCCGGGTGTCCGAGGCGTTCCAGCCGACCTTCGAGTACCGCTGGCCGACGACGAAGCCCGGCGTCCCCGACGGCACCAGGATCGCGGAGATCTCCTTGCCGCCGTCGGCCCGCGTGCCGGTGACCGCGGTGACGGTTACCAGGCCGGTCAGGTCGGTGCCGGAGTTGGTGATGAACGCCTTCGAGCCGTTGATCACCCAGTGCCCGTCCTCCAGGCGCGCGGTGGTCCGCGTGGCGCCGGCGTCCGAGCCGCCCCCGGGCTCGGTGAGGCCGAAGGCGCCGAGCATCTCACCGGTGCACAGCCGGGGCAGCCATTCCCGCTTCTGCTCCTCGGTGCCGAACCGGAAGATCGGCATCGCGCCGAGCGAGACGCCGGCCTCCACGGTGATCGCCATCGAGCTGTCGACCCGGGCCAGCTCCTCCAGCGCCACGCAGAGGTCGAAGTAGGTGCCGCCCGAGCCGCCGTACTCCTCGGGGAACGGCAGGCCGAACAGTCCGAGCTGCCCCATCTGCCGGACGATCTCGGTCGGGAACTCGTCGCGCTCGTAGAACTCCCCGATCTGCGGGGCGATCACCTCGCGGGCGAACTCCCGCACCGTCGTCCGCAGCGCCTCGGTCTCGTCGCTGAGCCGGTAGTCCAACATCAGTTCTCCTGCTGCTCGGGCTCGGCCGCCGGGGTCACCAGCGCCAGCCGCTCGTCCAGCGCGACCGTCTGGCCCGCCGTCACACCGAGCTCGGTCACCGTCCCCGCGACGGGGGCGGTGAGCACGTGCTCCATCTTCATCGCCTCGACGACGAGCAGCGGGGTGCCCGCCGCGACCTCGTCGCCGACCGCGGCCTGCACCACCGTCACCGTGCCCGGCATGGGCGAGGTGACGACGCCGTCGCCCGCGGCCGACCCGGCCGCGGCCGACAGCCGCTCGTGCTCGCGCAGCGCGGTGACGTGCCCGTCGGCGGCCAGCCAGACGGTGCCGCCGTCGTGCACCAGCGCGTACGACGACGTGGACCCGTCGTAGGTGACCGTCAGCCGGTCGCCGTCGCGGACCGCCCGGGCCGGCGACGGCGCGGCGTCCCCCACCGCCACCTCGGCGTCGGTCGAGCGCCCGCGCACCCGCACCGTCACCGGGTCGGCACCGGGCAGCTGCAGCCGGCGCACCGTCCAGGCGGGCTCGCCGAGCCGCCAGCCGTCGGGCACGGCCCAGCGGTCGACGACGGGGCCGGCCGGCTCCGCCTCCACCAGGAGGGCGAGGGCCGCCGCGGCGTAGACGTGCGCCGCCGGCTCCTCGACCGCCGTCAGCTCGTCCCCCCGGCGCTCGATCAGCCCGGTGTCGAGCGTTCCGGCGACGACGTCGGCGTCGGTGAGCAGCGCCCGCAGGAAGGCCGCGTTCGTGGCGACCCCGAGCACGGCCGTCTGCCCGAGGGCGCCCACCAGCCGGGCCCGGGCGGTCTCCCGGTCCGGCCCCCACGCGATGACCTTGGCCAGCATCGGGTCGTAGTCGGTGCCCACGACGGAGCCGACGGCCAGCGAGCTGTCCAGCCGGACACCCGGGCCCGACGGCTCGACCAGGCCCAGCACCGTCCCGGCCTGCGGGAGGAAGCCCCGGGCCGGGTCCTCGGCGTAGAGCCGGGCCTCGATCGCGTGCCCGTCCAGCGACACGTCCCCCTGGTCGATCGGCAGCCGCTGCCCCGCGGCGATCCGCACCTGCTGCTCGACCAGGTCCAGCCCGGTGACGCACTCGGTGACCGGGTGCTCGACCTGCAGCCGGGTGTTCATCTCCAGGAAGAAGAAGTCTCGCGGCCGGTCGGCGTCGACGATGAACTCGACCGTGCCGGCCCCGGTGTACCCGACGGCCCGGGCCGCCTCGACCGCGGCGCGGCCCATCGCGGCGCGCATCGACGTGTCCAGCAGCGGGGAGGGCGCCTCCTCGATCACCTTCTGGTGGCGCCGCTGGAGGCTGCACTCCCGCTCCCCGAGGTGGATGACGTTGCCGTGCGCGTCGCCGAGGACCTGCACCTCGATGTGCCGGGAGTTCCCGACGTAGCGCTCGACGAGCAGGGTGTCGTCGCCGAAGGAGCCGCGGGCCTCCCGCCGGGCCCCGGCGATCGCCTCGGGCAGCTCGTCCTTGCCCCGGACGACGCGCATGCCCTTGCCCCCGCCACCGGCGCTCGGCTTGAGCAGCACGGGGAACCCGACGGCGACCGCGGCGTCGGCCACCTCGGCGTCGGTCATCCCCGGCTCGGTGCGACCGGGGACGACGGGCACGCCGGCGGCCATCACCGTCTGCTTGGCGCGGATCTTGTCGCCCATCGCCTCGATCGCGGCGACCGGCGGGCCGATGAAGACGATCCCGGCCGCCGCGCAGGCCCGGGCGAACTCGACGTTCTCGGAGAGGAAGCCGTAGCCGGGGTGGATCGCCTCGGCGCCGGTGCCGACGGCGGCCTCGATCACCCGCTCGATGGACAGGTAGCTCTGCGCGGCGGGGGCGGGTCCGATCGGCACGGCGACGTCGGCCAGCCGGGTGTGCAGCGCACCGGCGTCGGCGTCGCTGTACACGGCGACCGACCGGATGCCCATCCCCCGGAGGGTGCGGATCACCCGGACGGCGATCTCACCCCGGTTGGCCACGAGGACGGTGGAGAACATCGCGCTCACTCCCCCGCCCCCGAGGGACTTCCGGCGCCGAGAGCCCCGGCTGCGCCGAGAGCCCTTCGCGCTTTATCGCGATAAAGCACCGGGTCACATGCGGAAGACGCCATAGCCGACCTCCTCGAGGGGCGCATTGGCGCAGGCGGACAGGGCGAGGCCGAGCACGGTGCGGGTGTCGGCGGGGTCGATGACGCCGTCGTCCCAGAGCCGGGCGGTGGCGTAGTAGGGGTGGCCCTGGGCCTCGTACTGCTCGCGGATGGGCGCCTTGAAGGCCTCCTCGTCCTCGGCCGGCCACTCCTGGCCACGGGCCTCGATGCCGTCGCGGCGGACGGTGGCCAGCACCGAGGCCGCCTGCTCCCCGCCCATCACCGAGATGCGGGCGTTGGGCCAGGTGAAGAGGAACCGGGGCAAGTACGCCCGGCCGCACATCGAGTAGTTGCCCGCGCCGAACGAGCCGCCGATGACCACGGTCAGCTTCGGCACCCGGGCGCAGGCCACCGCGGTGACCATCTTCGCGCCGTGCTTGGCGATGCCGCCGGCCTCGTAGTCCCGCCCCACCATGAACCCGGAGATGTTCTGCAGGAACAGCAGCGGGATCCTGCGCTTGTCGCAGAGCTCGATGAAGTGCGCACCCTTGAGCGCGGACTCGGCGAACAGCACGCCGTTGTTGGCGATGATCCCGACCGGGTGGCCGTGGAGGCGGGCGAAGCCGGTGACCAGCGTCTGCCCGTAGAGGGGCTTGAACTCGGCGAACCGGGAGCCGTCGACCAGCCGGGCGATGACGTCGCGGACGTCGTAGGGCGTGCGCGGGTCCGGGGGCACGACCTCGTACACCGACTCCGGGGCGTGCAGCGGCTCCTCGACGGGCTCGACGTCCCACGGCCGCGCCTCGCGCGGGCCGAGCGTCGACACGATCTGGCGGACGATCTGCAGGGCGTGCGCGTCGTCGTCGGCCAGGTGGTCGGTGACCCCGCTGGTCCGGGAGTGCAGGTCGCCGCCGCCCAGCTCCTCGGCGGTGACGACCTCCCCGGTCGCGGCCTTCACCAGCGGCGGGCCGCCCAGGAAGATCGTGCCCTGGTCGCGGACGATGACGCACTCGTCGCTCATCGCCGGCACGTACGCCCCGCCGGCGGTGCACGACCCGAGGACGGCGGCGATCTGCGCGATCCCGGCCTTGGAGAGGTTGGCCTGGTTGTAGAAGATCCGGCCGAAGTGCTCGCGGTCGGGGAACACCTCGTCCTGCATCGGCAGGAAGGCGCCGCCGGAGTCGACCAGGTAGATGCACGGCAGCCGGTTCTGCAGCGCGACCTCCTGGGCGCGCAGGTGCTTCTTCACCGTCATCGGGTAGTAGGTGCCGCCCTTGACGGTGGCGTCGTTGGCCACGATCACGCACTCGCGCCCGGACACCCGGCCGATGCCGGTGATGATCCCGGCGGCCGGCGCCTCGCCGTCGTACATGCCGTGCGCGGCCAGCGGGGACAGCTCCAGGAACGGGCTGCCCGGATCCAGCAGCGCGTCGACCCGCTCGCGGGGCAGCAGCTTGCCGCGGGCGGTGTGCCGTTCGCGGGCCCGCTCACCACCACCGAGCGCCACCCGCCGCAGCTGCCCGCCGAGATCGGCGACCAGGTCGGCGTGCGCCGCGGCATGGCGGGCGGCCGCCCCGGGATCGGCCGAGGGGGTTCGGGGAAGCACCGGTGCGTCCACGGGCCCGAGGTTAACGGTCGTTCACCGTGGCGGTCCAGCCCACAGGTCCGAGGGGTTAACCGTGGTTCACGGCGGGCTAGCATCCCTCGCATGACGCCGGCCGGCACGCGCCTGGACCCGGGCCCCTCCGGCCAGGACACCGCCTTGCTCGCCGATGCCGGACGTCCGTCCCGGCGGGAGCAGATCCTGCGGGCGGCGGCCCAGCTGTTCGCCGAGCGGGGCTCGCGGTCGGTGGGCGTGGACGACGTCGGCGCGGCCGTCGGGGTCACCGGGCCGGCGATCTACCGGCACTTCGCGAGCAAGGACGCGATGCTCGCCGAGATGCTGCTGCGGATCAGCGAGCGGCTGGCCGACGGCGGCCGGGCGCGGGTGGCCGCCGCGGGCCCCGCGCCGGCGGCCCAGCTGCACGCGCTCATCGACTTCCAGGTCGAGTTCGCCCTGGACAACCCCGCCCTGATCGTCGTGCACGACCGGGACCTCACCTCCCTGCCGGACGCCGAGGCCGGGCAGGTGCGCCGGCTGCAGCGCCGCTACGTCGAGGTGTGGGTGGCGGTGCTCGCGCGGCTGCACCCCGGCGCGGAGGCGGCCGCCTGCCGGGCCCGCGCGCACGCCGTCTTCGGGCTGATCAACTCCACCCCGCACAGCGCCGGGCAGCTCGACCGGGCCGCCATGGCCGACCTGCTGCGCGGCATGGCGTGGGCGGCCGCCACCGGCTGACCGGCCGGGGGGTCTCAGCCCCCGGGCGGGGGCGGAACCGGCAGGGCGAGGCCGTCGGAGGCCACCTCGTCCACCGCGGCCGCGCTGCCGGCCGCGCCCGGGTCGGCCCAGGCGCTCTCCACCACGGTCACGGTCGGCCCGGAGACCGCGCTGGCGTACTGGGCCGAGCGCAGCTGCGCCGGGCCACCGTCGTAGCCGATGCCCTCGCGCAGCAGGTCGTTGACGTTGCCGCTGCCGTCGCGGTCGGTGAGCGCGCGCAGCTCCCGCGCCGCCGCGGCGTCGGACATGGTCACCCGTGACACCGAGACGACGACCGGCGCGCCGTCGAGCTCGGTCGAGTACAGCGCGCGGGACAGCCCCACGCAGTCGGTGCCGGCGAAGAAGTCGGCCACCGCCCCGTAGGCGTGGCCCGCGCACGTGTCGTCCACCTGCACCGCCTCGACGGTGAACTCGGTGCCGTCGACGGACCGGACGTCCCCCTCCGCCGGCCCGGGCGCAGCGGTGCCCGGCGGGGAGACCCCGCTGCCGGGCACGTCGTCGTCGGAGCCGTCGCCGAGGAGGAACGTGGCGCCGACCCCGAGGAGCGCGACCAGCACGACGGCGGCGACGACCAGGGCGGCGATCCAGCGGCGGCGATCCGCGGCCGGCGGTCCACCGCCCCGTCCGGAGGCGGTGGCGCCCCAGGCCGGGGACAGCGGAGGCCGGCTCGGCGGGTCGGCGGCTCGCGGCGTCGCCGGCAGCACGGCGGTCCGGGGCCCGCCGGGCGGAGCCGCCCCGCCGTCCGGGCCGCGGCCGCGGTCGCGATCGGCTCCGCCGAAGAGGCCGCCGATGCCGGCATCGCCACCCGGCGGTGCCGGCGTGCCGTCCACCTCGACGGTGTCCCGCTGCCGCGTCAGGTCGGGCGCGGGGGACGCCGGCGCGGCGGCCGCCACCGCGGCCGCCTGGGCGGAGGCGACCGAGGCCGCCACGGCCCGGGAGACGTCGGTGGGGCTCAGCGGGTCGCCGGCGCCGGCCGGCGCATCCGTCCCGGCGCCCGGCTCGGCGGCTCCGCGGGCCGCCTCGTCGTGTCCGGCCGGCGGCGGGACCGCCGGGGAGGCGGCCATCGCGGCCGGGGTGAGCAGCTGCCGCCGTCGCAGCACGTAGGGCGAGTAGGGGAACGCCTCGCCGTTGAGCTCCTCGACCGTGGGACCGCGGCCGGGCAGTTCCAGCGCCTCGAGCGCGGCCCGCACGTCGGCGGTGGTCCACAGCCGGGGGTTGTCGACGCCGGCGTGCCGGCTGGCCCGGGCGAAGGCCAGCAGCAGGGAGCGCGGGTCCAGGGTGGCCACCTGGTCCCCCTCGCCGAGGTCGCCGTCGGCCGGCACCAAGCCGGTGATCTCGCCGACCAGCACGGTGAGCCGGGCGATCCGCCCGGGTTCCAGGCCGGCCCGCCGCAGCTTGACGGCGGTGTCCATGCCGGCCCGCATCAGCCCGTCCAGCGGCGTGGATCCGCCGCCGGCCAGCTGCAGCACCTGGCTGGGCCCGCCCTCGGCGGCGATGGTCCAGGCGCCCTCGGGCGTCGCGGTGACCACGCCGGACTGCCGCAGCACCTCGACCACGCGGATGACCGCGATCCCCTCGGGCACCAGCAGGACGGCGTCGGACTGGCGCCGGCCGAGCCGGCCGTCGACCAGCGGCAGGGAGGCCACCACGGCGGCGCGCACCGACGCGCCGGTGTCCCACCGCGCGAGCTCGCCGAAGAAGGCACGCTCCCCCGCCGTCTGCAGCGGCGCCGGGGTCAGGGCCAGCACGTCGTCCTCCGGGGCGATCGGGTTCTGCGGTCAGGGCTGCGCCGGCTCGGACGTGGCGCGGGCACCGGGTCCGGCAGGCGCCCCCGTGGCGCAGCCGCCCCCTGACGCTACGTCACGGGCGGGGCGGCTCCGGTGTCCCCGCCGGTGCGGCGGGTCAGGCGGGGACGCGCTCCACCGCCACGTCGGGCTCATCTGCGGCGCGCCAGCGGGCCAGCCAGGCGCTGCGCTCGATCACGTCCACCGTCCCCCACAGCAGGGCGAACCCGACGGCGACCGGCAGCACCGACCACCAGTTCCACGGCGGCAGCAGACCCAGCACGTGCAGCGGGAACGCCGCGGCGTACACCGCCGCCGTGACGAGCAGGGCGGCCGCCCAGCCGGGGATGCGGCGGGTGACGGCGACGTCGATCAGCACCGCCCCGAGGATCAGCACGACCGGCAGCACCGAGGGCGGGAACCCCGTCGCGACCAGCCCGAGCCACATGACGCCGCGGTAGCCGAGGTAGCCGATCGCGAGGAGCGACGCCGTCCAGCGCAGCCCGACCGTCTTGCGGGCCAGCACGAGCGAGAGCAGGCCGGCGCAGATCAGCCAGGCCGGGTGCACCCAGGAGGGCACCGGCAGCATGAACATCGTCGGGGTCTGCCCCTGCGCGGCGGCGAAGTCCAGCAGGGAGGCCTCGGCCGTCGTCCGCCCGGCGGCGTAGGCCTCCAGCGACAGCACGCCGTACTCCTGGTGCTGGTTCGGGAAGACGACGTTCTCCACGAAGAACAGCCACAGGCCCAGCGAGACCAGGTCCCGGGTACGGCCCGGCGCCGCGGAGAGCCACCAGCCGCGCAGCGCGCCGGCCAGCATGATCGCCGTCCCGATGTAGAGCAGGGCGTGGCTGGGGCTCCAGCTGGTGATGTCCAGCCCGTTGACCCGGTGGTTGACGATGTCGATCGGGATGGCGACCAGGAAGGTGCCGATGCCGACCTGCATCAGCCGCAGCGCGCGCCGGTCGACGCCGTAGCCGCTGTAGCTGTGGAACAGCACCAGGACGACGACGGCCGCGGTGCCCACGGTGTTCAGCAGGTGCGGCGGCGCGAGGTCGTCACGCAGCCACTTGAAGTGCCAGGAGACGTCCCACGAGGAGCCGAGCATCTTCAGCGCGAAGGCCGCCAGCCACGCGGTGTAGATCCAGCGCAGCTCGGTCTGGTCCGTGGCCCGGCCCGGGCGGCCGGGGGTCATGTACGCCGCCCACAGCCACCGCACGAGGGAGATCGGCTGGGCCAGGCCGGCGCGGAGCGTCCCCGGCGCCTCGGGGACGGAACGCGCGGCTGGGGCGGGTGCAGAAGACACGGGAGAGCTTCCTGACGGGAGGACGTTCCGGCGACCCTAGCGGTGATCTGCACCGATTCCGCGCCACGACGGTCGCCCCTGAGGGCACCGCGGGACACACGGGGACCCGCGGGGTGATCCGGGCGGCCGGGACGCGCGGTGCGTACTGTCGGGCGACGTGGCGGAGAGCGCGGGGCACCTGGTCTGGATCGACTGCGAGATGACCGGGCTGGACCTGACCAAGGACAAGCTGATCGAGGTCGCGGTGCTGATCACCGACTCCGAGCTCAACGTCCTGGACCCGGGGCTGGACCTCATCATCTCCGCCGACGACGCCGACCTCGACGGCATGACGGAGTTCGTCGCCGAGATGCACGCGAAGTCCGGGCTCACCGACGAGGTCCGCGGTGCCACCCTGACCGTCGCCGAGGCCGAGCAGCAGATCCTCGCCTACGTGAAGCGGTTCGTGCCCGACCGGCGCACCGCCCCGCTGTGCGGCAACTCGATCGGCACCGACCGCGGCTTCCTCGCCCGCGACATGCCCGAGCTCGACGACCACCTGCACTACCGGATGGTCGACGTCTCGTCGGTCAAGGAGCTGGCCCGGCGCTGGTTCCCGCGGGTGTACTTCGCCCAGCCGCCCAAGGGGCTGGCCCACCGCGCGCTGGCCGACATCATCGAGTCGGTGCGGGAGCTGGCCTACTACCGGCGCACGCTCTTCGTGCCGGCGCCGGGGCCCAGCGGCGACCAGGCGAAGAAGGCCGCCGAGCAGGTGGTCGGCTCGTTCGCCGGGCTGCTGTCGGCCGGGGACTCCGGCACCACCTGACCGCTCCGACTCCCCCGGCGGAACGCCGCACGGGCTCCGGTATCGTTGTCCCGTTCCCTCCGGGCGCCTGCGTCCGGGCGGAGGCACGGTGGGTGTAGCTCAGTCGGTAGAGCACCAGGTTGTGATCCTGGGTGTCGCGGGTTCGAGCCCCGTCACTCACCCCATCCGGTGGAGGCCCTGGTCAGTTCGCTGACCAGGGCCTTTCCCGTTCCTCGGCCCGTGCTGGGGGGCAACATCACGCTCGGCGCCCCCTCGCTGGGGGGCACTTTGGGGGGCAGTGGCGGGGCGACTGCGCACCTCGCGCACCTGCCGACGGTGCGGCTGGTCCTTCCCGACCAACCGCACGGAGCACATCCACCATGTCCCTCGAGCCCCCCAGCCCCTGGATCGAGCAGCGCGGCCGCCAGCACCGCGTGTACTGGCGCAACCGCGCTCCCGGCTCACCCGTCCGGTCCTACCTGCCCTTCTACGGCCGCGCCGCGGCCGAGGAGTTCATCGACCTCGTGAGCTGGCTCGGCCTGGACACCGCCCGGCGCGTGACCGTCACCGAGGACCCACAGGAGGCAGCCGCCCTGCTGCAGGCAGCGCTGGCCGAGCGGGGCCTCGCGCCGGCCGACCCGATGCCGCTGTCGGCGCCGGAGCCGCCGCCGGCGGGACCGGCCAACCCGCCGCTGCTCACCGCACCGGCCGACCCCCGGACTGACCGGGGTGACCTTCCGGACGCTGTGGCACACCTTCCTCGACCGCCAGCACCACGTGGAGGAGGGCACGCTCGCGGACTACACCAGCTACGGCACCTACCACCTTGCCGTTCTTCGCCGACACCGACATCGGCCTCATCCTGCGGACCAGGCCGTTGCGCGCCGCGGACGTCCCGGCCGGCGCGGTGTACGTCGAAGACGGCTGGCTCAAGGAGATGCTGAAGAAGCAGCGGCGTAACAACGTCGGCCGGCCGATCGTCGGTACCGTGCTCAGCCACAAGTTCATCAACAACGTGCTCGACGTCCTCGGCCAGTGCTTCGACGTGGCCGTGGCCGAGCGGCCGCCGCTGTCGAACGACAATCCCGCCCGCGGCATCCGGCTGCCCAAGCACGACCGCCGGGACATGCACTTCCTCAACGACGCCGCCGCCTACGCCGCGCTCCGCGCCGCCATGCACGGCCACTTCCAGGTCCTGCTCGACTTCCTGGTGGGCACCGGTGCCCGCTACGGAGAGGCCGCCGGGTTGATGGTCCGCCACCTGCACCTGGACGCCGCCCGTCCGTACGTCGACATCCGGCTGGCGTTGAAGTGGCGCGGCAGGAAGTGGAAGCTCGGCCGGCCGAAGACCCGGTCGTCGATCCGCCGCATCCTGCTGCCGTCCCGCCTGGTAGAGGTGCTGCGCCCGCTGGTCGCCGACAAGGGAGCCGACGACCACGTGTTCACGATGGTCGAGGGCGGGCCGCTGCACCACGGCAACTTCTTCAACCGGTACTGGAAGGCGGCGGTGAAGGACGCCGGCCGACCGTGCCGAAGGGGACGCGCGTACATGATCTGCGGCACACGCACGCGGCCTGGCTGCTGTCCGCCGGGGTGGCCCCGCTGGTGGTGGCCGCCCGGCTGGGTCACAGCTCGGCCACCACCACGCAGAACGTCTACGGGCACATCACCACCGAGGCCGACGACCGCGCGATCGACATCGTCGACGGGCGACTGCCCGAGGTCCTCGCCCGCGACGACGCGGGCGCGACCGTCATCGAGCTCACCGCAGCGGAGCAGCGGCTGCCGGAGTTCGACATCGACGACGAGGACGACGTCGCAGCCTGACGCCTCGCGCGCTCGCCCCCGGTCCCTCTGGACCGGGGGGCGATGTGCGTTCGCGCGTAGCCGAAGACCTGCCATAACACGCCGGCGGAACGACCACGGCGGGCGGGGAGCTGAGGAGCCACCCTGCACTGCCCGACGCGGCCGAGCATCGAGATCGGACGGTCTGACCCACCCGCCAATCAGGCCTCGCGCGTCTCGCAACGTCCCAGCTCCCCGTCACCCCGGCGATACGGTGCGCTACCGAGAGTGGGGGGGCACATGAACGAGGGCAGTGCGGTGCTGGCGGTCGTCGACCAGTTCGACAACGTTCCGGTCGTCTGGTGGGTCGACATCGGTCCGCGGATCGCCGGCATGTCTCGACTGTGCGGGGCCTGGGTCCTCGACGGGGACGGTCATGAGCTGACGCTGCGGTCTCTGACGGCCACCCGGACCATCGTCGCCACCACGGCCGGGCAGTCGCTGCTCGACGCACAACAAATCGCTCCAGCCCGGGTCCTCGACGCCAAGGCAACGCTCAGGGCAGCCGCCGCGACGCGCGACGAGCTGCAGGCCGTCTACGAAGAGGCCGAGGCGGTCCGCAGGACCACCCTGACGCCGCCGCGCTGGCCGACCCTGCCGCAGCCCTTGGACACCGAGACCGCGTCCACGCCCGGTGGCGACCCCCGCACCTCTCGCGCCCTGGGCATCGCCCGATGGCTGCACGCGCTGTGCGCCGCTTGGGACACCATCGAGGAGCAGCGGCTCGCCCGCCCGTACATGCGCATGGTCGGCGGTCCCGCCACCCGCGGGCTGCCCGTCGTCTACCGCGGCACGTGGCCCGATCCGGTCCGCCACGAGCCGGCTCCGTCGGTGGAGGCGCCCGAGATCGCCGCCCTCGTACCGGCACCGCGCGCGTCGGTGGAGGACGCAGCAGCGTCGGCCCCGGTGTCCCTCGACGCCCTCGACTTCGTCGCCATCGACGTCGAGACCGCCAATGCCCACCGCGGCTCCATCTGCGCCATCGGAGCGGCCGTCGTCCGCGGCGGCGTCGTGGTGTCCACCCACTCGTGGCTGGTGCGTCCGTCCGCCGGCCTGGACACCTTCGACAAGATCAACGTCCGTCTGCACGGCATCACCGCGGACATGGTCGCCGACCAGCCGTCCTTCGCCGAGCGGCTGGACCAGCTCGTCGAGGTTGCGCAGGGGCTGCCGCTGGTCGCGCACAACGCGGCCTTCGACGTCGGCGCGCTGCGCGAGGCATGCTTGGTCGCCGACAAGGAGTGGCCGACCGCCGACTACGCCTGCTCGCTGATCCTGGCGCGGCGGGCGCTGGATCTGATCTCCTACCGCCTGCCGATCGTGGCTGCCGAGTGCGGTGTCGACGCCGGACGCCACCACGAAGCCGGTGCGGATGCGCGCGCGTGCGCGCAGGTCGTCATCGAGATCGCGCGGCGCCGCAACGTCGAAACCCTGGCCGAGCTCCTCACCGACCTGCAGGTGCTGGCCGGCCGGCTGGACGCCGCGGCCTGGCGCGGCTGCCACAGCACCCTCGGCTCCGGGGGCACTGGGCTCATCCGCCCGGAGACCGCCGTCGACGCCGACCCCGAGCACCCGCTGTACGGCCAGATCCTGGTCTTCACCGGTGCGCTGAGCATCCGCCGGCAGGACGCCTGGGACGCTGCCGCTCGCTGCGGTGCCGTGCTGGAGATGACCGTGACGAAGCGGACCACGATGCTGGTCGTCGGAGACGGCTTCACAGGCAGCGACCCCGCGGACTTCGCCACAGGAAAGGCGGCGAAGGCGGTGCAGCTCCGCGACAAGGGGCAGCGCATCGAAGTCCTCACCGAGGCCGACCTCGTCGACCTCCTGGCCGAGGTACGCACGTCCGGAGCCCGGCAGGTGGCTATCGTCTGATCCCTCGCGCCACGCGGATGCGCCTGGTCATCCGCGCCGCCAGCCGGCTGGATGTTGACCAGCTCGCCGACGGGGAGGGTCTGGCTCCGCAGGTAGTCGGAGACGGCCTTCGTCGGGTTGACGGCCACACCGACCGCGACGGCTAGGCCGCTGCCCACCCGAGCAGGGCTCGGTGCACCCGGAGCTCGACGACGGGCGTCTTGGACGTCTCGGTCGCCTAGAGCTGACCGGCCTGCAGGCAGCGCAGCGTGTGCTGCCGGACGACGGGCGGCGCGGAGTCGACGCGGAAGAGCGTCGCCGCCGGCAGCGACTCCGCCGTCAGGGAAGAAGCCGGTCCCAACTGTGGACGAGGCCGTTGAGGTGGTTGACGCAGTCGTCGAGGTGCGGGTTCTCCAGCGCTCGAAAATCGAGAACTACGGAATCCCAGTCGCCTTCGTGAGCGATTTGATTGCGCCTGTCGACTTGCAGTTGCGTCTGGGTCTTCAGCCTCTCAGGACGGGAACCCATGCTCATCGCTGCCTGCAACCACAAATCATCGGCATCCTGACCGATGGCAACGAAGAGATCGTCGATCTTGTCCGGCGAGACGAGCGTCTTGTAGGAGAGCCGGTAGCGGATGTACTGGGCCGCGGAGGGGCCCGCCACCTGACTCGGAGTCAACTTGCCCAGATAGCCCAGCACACGAGTCTCCTCGGCCTGCAGGAAGCGAACCCGCGGCCCCGGCCACCTCGGTGAGGTGGCCATCGGTGCACCGGTAGCTCACGCGTCGCCGCGCCCTCCGTGTACGTTCGCCGGCCTCGGCCTCGGCGCCGTGTCGCCGGCACCCGCCCACGGGCCCCTGATGACCTTTCCGTCCGTCTCCACGCCTCTCCCTTCTTCAGCGCCGCCGCGTGGTTCACTGCCTTTCCCGTGTGCGTCGGCACGGCGAGGTCGCCGCTGTAGTCAGGTGGGCGTCCAGTCACCCAAGGCTGTGGTTCAGCCCGTGGCGACCGCGCCGTCGGCGAACCGCAGCGAGCATGTCGTACCGGCGGCGGATGGTTCGGATGGTCACGGCTACTCCCTCGGTCGGCCGCCCTGGGGGCGGCGTACGCCCGGTCAGCGGTGGACGGCGAGCTCGTGGTCGGCGTGCGTGGCGGCTTCCAACTGGAAGGTGGAGTGCTCGACGCTGATGTCGAAGTGCTCGGCGAGGCAGCCCTGCAGCCGGTCGAGCACCCGGGGTGCGTGTCCGTCGTAGAAGCAGGCGTCCTCGACGCGACGTGCGCGGTGAGCACCGGAAGCCCGGTGGTGATCTGGGACGCATGCAGGTCGTGGACGTCCAGCACGCGGGGCTGGGCGAGCAGGTGGGTGCGCACGGCGTCCAGATCCAGTCCAGGTGGGGTGCTCTCCAGCAGCACCGAGACCGTCTCGCGCAGCAGCTTCAGCGTGCGGGGCACGATGAGCGCGACGATGACCAGGGAAGCGATCGCGTCGGCCTGCTGCCAGCCGGTGAGCGCGATGACGGCGGCGGCGACCAGCACAGCGACCGAGCCCAGGGCGTCGTTGACGACCTCGAGCAGCGCCGCACGCATGTTGACGCTGCCGTCGCGCGCGCCGCCGCGAGTGAGCACCAGGATGCCGATGATGTTGGCGGCCAGGCCGAGCCCGCCGAAGACCAGCACGGAGGTCGAGGCGACGTCGGCCGGGTCGAACAGCCGGCCGACGGCCTCGATGCAGATCCAGCTGCCGACCGCCAACAGGACGGCGGCCTGCAGGGTCGCGCCGAGCACCTCAGCTCTCCGGTACCCCCAGGTGCGCCGGGCCGTGGCCGGGCGCAACGCCAGGGTGGCGGCGAGCAGGGCAATGACCAAGCCGGCCGCGTCCGTGGCGGCGTGGGCGGCGTCGGCGGCCAGCGCCAGGGATCCCGAGACCAGCGCGCCGACCAGCTGCAGGACGAGCACGCTGGCGGTGAGGACGAGCACGATGAGCAGGCGGCGACGGTCGGCTCCGGCCCCGCCGTGCTCGTGGTCGTGTCCGGCGGTCATCTGGCTCTCCTTCCCTGGGCACTGACGCGAGCGGCGGCCGTGAGGCGTCCGACGCCGGGCAGGAACCGGCCTGTCTGCTCGGCGTAGGCGGCGTAGGTCCCGCCGTGGACGGTGAGCAGGTAGGGCTCCTCCACGGCCCGAACCTGCAGCTGGATCGCGGCCACCAGTGCAACCAGGGCGAGGACGCTCACCCAGGTCGGGACCATGAGGACCACGCCGAGCTGGGCGACGGTCATCGCCGTGAAGATCGGGTTGCGGACGTGGGCGAACACCCCCGTGGTGACCAGTTCGGTGCGCTCGGCCGGGTCGACACCGATCCGCCAGGAGGCACCCATGCCGGTCTGCCCTGCCAAGGTCGCGCCGAACCCGGCCAGTGCCAGCACCAGCCCGGCCAGCTGCACCCCGGTCGGCGCGTCGGCGGTCACGACGCCGGACACGGCCAGCAGCGGGCCGGCGAGGCCGGTGACCACCGCTGCGACGAACAGCACCCCGCCCCACCAAGCGGCCTCGGCCGGGGTGCCGGAGATGCCGTGGAACCCGGCCGAGCCGGTTCGGCGGCGCTGCACCCACGAGCGCACGCCGAACAGCACGACCAGCGCCACGACGTAGAGGGCCACCGCCACGCCGGTCACGACAGCACCTCCGCGCTGGATGCGGCCGGGGCGTCAGTCGTCGCAGTCATCGTCGTCCTCGAAGCCCAGCTCGCCTTCCCACGCCTCCCGCCCCTCCATCACCGCGAACCCGGCGATGACGAACCCCGCGACCGCGTCCACCCAGGTCCAGCCGAACACGGTGAACGCCAGCAGGCCGACCAGCGTGCTGACCGACAGCCAGGCGCACAGCCGCGTCTCGGCGGCGTCGGCGATGACCAGCCGGGAGCCCAGTGCCTCACCGGCGCGGCGCTTGGCCCGGGCCAGCCACGGCATGACCACCACGGAGACGGCCACCAGCAGCACACCGATCAGGCTGGTATCGGGGATCTCGTGGCTGAACAGCCGCCTGATGCCCTCGTAGGTGACGTAGGCGGCCAGGGCGAAGAAGGTCAGCGCGATGAACCTCAGCGCCTTCCGTTCCTTGGCCTCGTCGACGTCCCCACCGTGCACCTCGGCGTAGAGGCGGACGAGCACGACGGTGGCGGCGGCGACCTCGATGCCGGAGTCGATGCCGAACCCGATCAACGAGATGAGCCCGGCCGCCAGGCCCGCGCCGACGGCGATCACCATCTCGACGACGTTGTAGCCGATCGTCAGCTGCTCGAGCCGGACCGCGCGGCGGGCGGCCGGCGTCATCGTCGGGGCGCTCATCGGGAGCCCGCGTCGCCGTAGGTCGGGCACAGCCGCACCTGGTCACCGGTCGCGGCCAGCAGCCGCTCGGCGGCCGCCAGCAGCTCCAGCACCTGCGGCGTGGCGGTCAGCGACCACAGCGACGCCCGGCCCTGCGGCCGGGACTCGGCCAGCCCGCAGTCCCGCAGGCAGGCCAGCGCCCCACTGACCGAGCTCTGCGCCAGCCCCAGGTGGGCGGTCAGGTCCACGACCTTGTGTTCACCGGCGCGGGCGAGGTGCAACACGATCGCCAGACGGGTCGGGTCCCCGAGGCTGCGAAACAGGCACGAGGCCGCGGACACTGCTGCCGCATCACCAGCCGGCTTGGCGGAGACTCCGGGGGTCTGGGCAGCAGCACCGACCGCATTCATCGCAATGGGCCGATGTTAGCGGGCCTCGCCCACGATCTCCCACCAGCTGCCGCTCGCTCCGGTGATCCAGGTCTGCGGGGCAGAGCAGACACCCCGTCAGCCTGCGCCGGATGCCACACCGAGCCACATTCCGGCGCCGAGGCCGAGCAGCACCGATCCGACCGCGGCGGCGTGGAGGATCACCGCAGGTGCGGCCCGGACCTCCTGCGCCGTTCCGGCGGCCGTGCGAGGGCCACTGCCCCCCAGGCCCTCCGCCGGGGCCGGTGTCACGGCCACCCCGGCGAACGCAGGGGCGATCCAGCGCAGGTAGTAGAAGAGGCTGGCGACGGTGTTCACCGCGGCCACGACGACCAGCCACGCCAGCCCGCCGTCCCAGGCCGCAGCGAAGACGGCGAGCTTGCCGACGAAGATGGCCGTCGGTGGGGTGCCGACCAGGCCCAGCAGGCACACCACGAGGCTGCCCACCAGCCACCGGCGTCGCCCCACGGCCGTGGCCCAGTCGGTGATCGTGCGGGCGGCCGGCGTGGCGGTGATTGCGGCGAAGGCGCCGATGTTGGTCACCGCGTAGCCGGCGAGGTAGAGGGCCAGGGCGGGGATGGCGAGACTGCTGCGGCCGGCCACGGCGACGACCATGAACAGGTAGCCGACCTGGCTGACCGTGGAGTAGGCCAGCAGCCGCAGCACGTCGGTCTGGGCGAACGCGGCCAGGTTGCCCAGGGTCATGCTGGCCGCCGCGATGACGGCCACGAGCAGCGGGACGTCGAGGGGCAGATCGGCGAACGGCTCGGCGACCAGTCGGAAGGCGGCCGCGACGGCGCCGATCTTCGGGATCGTGGTGATGTAGGCGGCCATCGGCGGTGTCGTCCCGGCCGTGACGTCGGGCACCCAGAAGTGGACGGGGACGGCGCCGGCCTTGAAGGCCACCCCGGCGAGCACGCCCAGGACTCCGATGGCCAGCAGCGCCGGTGACGCCTCCGGGAGCGCCGTGGCCATCGACATGTACCCGGTCGTCCCGGAGGCCAGCACCAGAGCGGCGACGCCCACCAGGAGCAGCACGCCGACGAAGGCGCCCATGAGGTAGTACTTCATCGTCGCCTCGGTGCCGGCGGCATCCTTCGCGAAACCGGCCAGCGCGTAGAGCGGCACGCTGGCCAGCAGGTAGGCGGCCACCAGGAGGAGCAGGTCGCCGCTGGCCGCCAACGCGACGGTGCCGAGCCCGCCGAGCAGCATCAGCACGTAGGCCTCGGTCTCCCGCGGATGGCCGGCCACCGAGGGTGCGGCCAGCCAGACGAGGACGGCGACCCCGAGGGCGACGACGATGCGGACGACGCCGGTGGTGGTGTCCACGACCCAGGTGCCCTCGAAGATCCGCTCGGCGGGGCGCGACATGGCAACGGCTGCGGCCACCGCGCTGCCCAGACAGGCTGCGGTGACCAGGAGCCGCACCCGCCACTGCGCCCGCTGCGGCGTCCACAGCCCCAGCAGCAACCCGCCCGCCGCCCCCAGCAGGAGCAGCCCCTCCGGCAGCAGCGCCGGCCACGCCTCCGTGCCGCCGGACATGCCCGTCACCGGGCCACCAGCTCCACCACCGCCGCCGCCGCGGGCTCGAGGACGTCGAGCAGGACGCGGGGGAACAGGCCGAGCACCACGGCGAGACCGAGCAGCGGCACGATCGAGACCAGCTCGTGGCCCCGCAGGTCACGGAGCCGGGTCGGCGTCCGGGCCTCGGTGGCGACCGCCGTGGCGGCGGCCGCTCGCGGCGGGGTCGACCCCTCCCCCGCCCGGGCGGTACCCGCGTGGCCGTCGACGCCCGTGTGGACATCGGCGTCCGCCTCGCCCGGGGCGACGGTGTCGCCGGCGAGCAGCCGCTGCAGTGCGAGCAGGAACAACCCGGCGGTGACCAGGATGCCGACCACGGCGATCACCGTGGCCACCGGCGCGGCCTGCAGCGCCCCGGTGAAGACCTGGAACTCGGCGATGAACCCGGAGAACCCGGGCAGGCCCAGGGATCCGAACGCCGCCACCGCGAAGCAAGCGGCGAACACCGGAGCCGGACGGGCCAGCCCGCCCCACCGGTCGAAGGCATAGCTGTGCCCGCGGGACCACAGCCAGCCGCTGAGGAGGAACAGCGCGCCGGTGAGGAGACCGTGGCTGACCATCTGGTACATCGCCCCCACCGTGGCCACGGTCCGGGCCTCCTCGTCGGCGGCGGTGACGAGGCCGGCCGCGCCCAGGCCGAGCAGGACGTAGCCCATGTGGTTCACCGAGGTGTAGGCGATCATCCGCTTGACGTCGGTCTGGGCCAGCGCCACGAAGGCGCCCCACAGCACGCTGATCACGCCGACCACGACGACGACCATCGCCCAGCGCTGCCAGGCCTCGGGCAGGATCGGCATGGCGATCCGCACGAACCCGTACGTGCCGAGCTTCAGCAGGACCCCCGCGAGGACGGCCGAGCCGGCGGCGGGGGCGTCGGTGTGCGCGTCGGGCAGCCAGGTGTGGAAGGGGAACAGCGGCGTCTTCACCGCCAGACCGAGCCCGATCGCCAGCAGTACGAGCCCACCGGCCACCGGGGAGTCCGCCAGCGGCGGGTTCGCCGCCAGCACCACCATGTCGAACGTGCGCTCCTCGCTGCCGAGGAACAGCCCGATGAACCCGACCAGCAGGGCCAGCGAGCCGACGAAGGTGTAGAGGAAGAACTTCAGCGCGCTGCGCCGGGCGTTGCCGTGCCCCCAGCCGGCGATGACGAAGTACATCCCGACGATCGTCAGGTCGAAGAAGACGAAGAACAGGATGAGGTCCAGCGACGCGAACGTGCCCAGGCAGGCGGTCTGCAGGAAGAGGAACAGCGCGGCGTACGTCCGCGGCCGGTCCGGCTCCCGCAGCGAGTAGCCCGCGCACGCCAGGAAGAGCACGCCGGTCAGCGCCAGCAGCGGCAGCGACAGCCCGTCGACGCCGACGTGGTAGCCCGCGTCCACCGTGGGGATCCACTGCAGGTCCGTCTCGTAGGCGAGGCCGTCGACGACGCCGGAGGCACCCTCCCCCGCCTCGAAGCGCCACCACATCCAGGCCACCAGCGCCAGGTCGACGGCGGAGGCGGCCACCCACACCCCGATGGCGGCCCGGCCACGCAGCCGGGGTGCCGCCAGCAGCACGCCCGCCGCCAGCAGCGGCAAGAAGATCACGACGGTCAGCAGCACGACTACCTCACCACCAGCAGGAGGACGAGCAGGAACCCGAGGCCGGCGGCGGCCTGGGCGTAGTACTGGTGCAGCAAGCCGGTCTGCGGGCGTCGGGCGGCGCTGCCGGCGCGGCGGAACGCCCGCGCGGTCGCCCGGACGGCGCCGTCCACGAGCCCGGCGTCGATGCGGGCGGAGGCCGCCGCCGTCCACCGTGTTCCGGCTGCGACAGCGGTGACCGCCCGGTCGATGCCGCCGTCGTCGGCCCGGGCGGCCAGGCGGGCCACCTGCTGGGCCGTGGAGCCGGCGGCATGAACGGCGCGGTCGATGCCGCGGTCTTCGACGGCGGCCAGCACCCGGGCCACCGCGAGGGCCGGCCGGGGGGAGAGCAGGTGCCCGAGCCCGGCCCAGGACGACAAGGGGCTCCGTTCGACGGCCCGGCCGAGCGCCGGCCGGGCCTGGCTCACCATCACGGTGAGCGCCAGGGCCACCACGGCCAGCGCACCGGAGAGCAGCAGGTCCCCGAGCCCGGGAGAGGCCTCGCCTTCCGCGTCCAGCACCGTCTTCAGCGCCTCAGCCACGGACGGGAGCGCGAGGACGCCGAGCCCCGCGGCGAACACCGCGAGGACGCCGGCTGCCGCCCGAGTCGGCAGCGGGATCCTGCGGATCCCCGCCTCCTCCTCGTCGAGCGGCTCCTCCCCCGTGGGCCGGGCCAGGACGACGGCCAGGATCTTCCCGGCGTAGACGGCGGAGAGCACCGCGGCGGCCATTCCGACGACGGTCAGCGCCGTCCCCTCGACGCCCGCGAGCACCTCGTCCTTCGTCGCCCACAGCGAGAGCGGTGGCACGCCGGCCAGGGCCAGCGCCGCCACAGTGGCCGCCGCGCCGACGCCCGGGTAGCGCCGCGCAGCTCCGCGCAGGCCGGACAGCTGCTTGGTGCCCAGCGCGGTGAGCCAGGCGCCGGCGGCGACGAACAGCCCTGCCTTCACCGCGGCGTGCGCCACCAAATGCGCGGTGCCGCCGGCGGTGGCGCCGACCCCGGCGGCGAGGACGACGAAGCCGATCTGGGCAGCGGTGCTGGCGGCCAGCAGCTGCTTGAGGTCCGTCTGCGCGACGGCCACCGCGCCCAGGAGCAGCGCGGTGAGCGCGCCGACCCAGGCCGCGGCCGTCGCCGCCCAGCCGGTCCCGGCGAGCAGCGGCTGCATGCGGAGCAGCAGGTAGCCACCGGCGGCGACCATGGTCGCTGAGTGGAGCAGCGCGCTGACCGGGCTGGGGCCCTGCATCGCGGCCGAGAGCCAGGCCGAGAAGGGCAGCTGCGCCGACTTGCCGAGTGCGGCGAGCAGCACACCGGCCGCGGCAAGGTCCGCCCAGCCGCCGTCCGCGGCGCCGAGGTCGGCCAGCACCAGGCTGCCGGTGGCGGCCAGCGCCGCACCGGCGGCCACGTACAACCCGAGGTCGCCGGCCCGGGTGGTGACGAACGCCCGGGTGCCGGCGGCGAGCTTGCCTGGCTCGTTCCACCGGAAGCCGATCAGCGCGTAGGACGTCGCACCCATCACCTCCCACGCCAGCAGCAGGGCCGGCAGCGTGGCCGCGGTGACGGTCGCCAGCATGGCGGCGACGAACAGCAGCACGAACCCGAAGAAGCGGGCCCGCGCCGCGTCCCCCGACAGGTCCGCAACGGCGAAGACGGTGACCAGCAGGGCGATCCCCGCGACCAGCACCACGAGCACTGCAGACAGGCCGTCGATGACCAGGCGCAGGTCCCCGCCCTCGACGATGCCCAGGAATGGCATCGAGAGGTTCGGGCGCCCGGCCGCCACCATGGCGGCGAGCACGACGGCGGTGCCGGTGACACCGGCGGCGACCGGACCGGCGACGCGGTCGGCCCCCCGTCCGCTGATCAGGAGCCCGGCCCCGCCCACGGCGGGCAGCAGGACCAGGGCGGCGAGGGCGGCGGTCATCCGCGCAGGTCCGTGGCCATGTCAACCATGTCCACCTGCCGGGCGCGGTAGATAGCGACGGTGACGGCGAAGCCCATCGCCATCTCCACGGCCATGACGACCAGGGCGACGACGACGAGCACCTGGGCATCGGGCAGCTCGGGTGCGAGGAAGTACCAGGCCGCTCCCCCGGCCAGCAGGACGCCGTTGAGGACAAGCTCCAGGCCCATCATCACCATGACGATCGACTGCTGGGACAGCGCGCCGAACAGCCCGACCCCGATCAGTCCGGCGGCGACGGTCAGCACGATCTGCAGGACCAGTTCGGCGCTCACCGGGGCAGTCCTCCGGGCACCGGGTCGTCCGGCCGCGAGGCAGCCAGGTCGGCGCCGAAGCGGTCGTAGCGGCCGCGGGAGGTGGCCAGGATGGTGCCAGCCAGGATGGTGGCGAACAGCGCAATGCCGATCAGGAGCATGACCAGCATGTGGCTGCCCATGATCGCCTCGCCGAGCTGCCGGGTGCTGTCCGCGGGCAGCTGTCCGGAGCGGGTCGGCCAGTCGATCGTCCAGATCCCGGCGGTGAGGACGACGAAGGCACCGGCACCAACGACGGCCGAGCCCTTGGTGTTATGCACCATCGTCATCGGCATGAGCCCGGCCGGGTTCATCATGAACGCGATCATGAAGACGGCCATGATCGCCATCTCGATCGTCATCATCAACGCGGTCACCACGGCCAGGTAGACCAGACCGAAGGCCAGCAACACGCCGGCGGTGGCCA
The DNA here is from genome assembly GCF_054050855.1 of Blastococcus sp. SYSU DS0539. Taxonomy (NCBI): domain Bacteria; kingdom Bacillati; phylum Actinomycetota; class Actinomycetes; order Geodermatophilales; family Geodermatophilaceae; genus Blastococcus; species Blastococcus sp. SYSU DS0539. The sequence continues at coordinate 222,047 of NZ_JBJHAF010000007.1, forward strand.
GGAACGACCCCAGCAGCGCGAACGTCGCCCGGGCCATCGAATCCACCACGAACACCGCGATGCCCGCGGCGACCGCCACCACGCCGAGCAGCCCCACCACGGCGGTCGCCCAGCCCGACAGGTCAGTCAGCATCGTGCCCCCCTCACGCGTAGAACCCGTTCAGCACGAGCACGGCGACGACCAGCGCCTGCACCAGCGTGAGCGGCACCAGCACCACCCAGCCGACCTCGACCGTCCGGTCCGGGCGGAGCACGGGTAGCCGCCGGCCCAGCCACACAAGCGCCCCGATGACGGCAAGCGTCTTGAGCAGGTGCCACACCGGACCGGGCAGCCACGGCCCGGCGTCACCGCCGAGGAACAACGCGGCCGCCATGGCCGCACTCGCGCCCAGGAAGACCGCCCGGCCGACCTCGACCAGCAGCCGGTCCACCCCGGACAACTCCGAGGTGACCCCGCCGGCGATGTCGGGTGCAGCAGGCGCGGCGAAGGGTCCCCAGAAGGCGAAGGCCGCGGCGCCCGCGACGAAGACCACGAAGGCGACGGGCATGGTCACCACGAACCACAGGTCCTGCTGAACGGCGACGATGTCCGTCGTCCTCAGCGAGCCGGCTGCCAGGCCTGCCGTGATGAGGGCGAACATCAGCGGTAGCTCGTAGGCCAGCCCCTGGGCGAGGAACCGGTAGCCGCCGGTCAGAGCGTGGACGGCGTTCGGGCCCCAACCGATCAGCCAGACCGCGGCCCACAGCAGGGCCTCCATGGCGTTGAACCACACGAGGTCAGCACTGGTCGACCACAACGTCCGCCCGCCCATCGGGACGACGGCCAGTGACAGCAGAGCCAGTGCCGGCACTGCCCCACAGGAGAGTCGCCACAGCAACCGGTCCGGTGCCAGTGTGGTCCGCCGCTGCTCGACCAGCAGACGCGCACTCGAGCGGACCGGCTCGACAGCGTTCCCGGGCGCGCCGGACACCACAGCGCGGTCGACTCCCGCCACCACGATGCCCAGTAGCAGGCCGACCGCCACGACGCCGAGGACGGCTGGCGCGAATCCCCAAGCGTCCGCCAGGGTCTGCTCAGGCATGTGCGTGCTCCGGCGCCCATGGGGCCGGCGCAGGTACGACGTCCAGGCTCGCCAGGATCAGCCGAGCGCTGCCGATCTCCGTGCCTTCCACGAGGGCCGCGACCTCGTCCAGCGACGTCAGGGGCCGGTCGTCGACCGGGTGCCCCGACGCCACGTCGCACCAGCGCCGGATGCGGTCGAGGACGCCCTCGCCGGCACCGTGCTTCGGCGCGATCCCCCCGATTCCAGCGGCCGTCCACGACAGGGTCTGCGACCGGCGAACCCGCCGCGCCACGGCCTGGGCGAGCCGCTGCGCTTGGCCTGGGTCTGTCCCGGCGAGCAGTCCGTCCCGGGCGCGGCGCGCGTCGCGGGCGGCCGTCGGCCAGCCGGCGACATCGAGGAACCGGGCGAGGCAGTCCAGCGCCGACGCCTGGGCGTCCGGGTGCGGCCGCGGGGGCTGAAGCATGTCGGCATCGAGCCACGCGCACTCGGCGGCGGTGAGGACGTCCCCTTGCAGTTCTCCCCGCAGCACCAGACCGGTCGGCCAGCCTGGCAACACCGGCCCGAGCGCCACCTTCAGGACGTCGAGCTCCAGCCCGTCGCGATCCGGACCGGTCGAGGCCATCGGCAGCCCGGCCACCTCACCACCGTGGTCCATGCCCTCGTGACCACCGCCGTGGTCCATGCCCTCGTGACCACCGCCGTGGTCCATGCCCTCGTGACCACCGCCGTGGTCCATGCCCTCGTGACCACCGCCGTGGTCCATGCCCTCGTGACCACCGCCGTGGTCCATGCCCTCGTGACCACCGCCGTGGTCCATGCCCTCGTGACCACCGCCGTGGTCCATGCCCTCGT